>NZ_KV794751.1:0-103861 GCF_001808895.1 Corynebacterium sp. HMSC070E08 | reverse complement strand
CGCCGCAAATCCACACGAAATGTCCCTTAAGCCAGAGAAAGGGCCTTGAAAAAGGCCCTTTTGAGCTGGAGACGAGACTTGAACTCGCAACCTACGGTTTACAAGACCGTTGCGCTACCGATTGCGCCACTCCAGCACCGCGGCTCATCCGCTATGGGGAATCGTACCTGAGCCCACCCCATGGACGGAAAGCCAGGGTGGTTGCACTGCGAAAAAGCGGCCGTCAGGGGCCCGAAAAGCACTGGCAGGTGCATAAATCCGCGGCAGTTACTAAAGTGCTGACTTACCGAACCCAGAAGTGTTGTTGAGGTCTTTCTTTTCCGTGTCTGTTCTTTCTTCCTTGCGCCAGCGCCTGCTGTACCGGTCGGCTCCGGTCGCCACCATTGACGCCGCTAAGGCCGCACCGCCGCCCTCCCCGCTCGCCCCAGTCGATCTCACCGATCCGGCCCAGGTCACCGGCGTCATGGAGATCGCCGCGCGCGTCGGCGAAATCCTGATTGCAGCGGGCTCAGCCAATACCGACGTGCAGGCACAGATTCACCTCGTCGCATCCTCCTATGGCCTGCACTACTGCCACGTGTCGATCCTGATGAACACCATCACTATCCACACCGCCATCGGCACAGGGCCGGATCGGCACAACCTCCACGTCTTCCGCGTGGCGCCGAGCATCGCCGTGGATTTCACCAAACTATCCGCCGTTGACAGGCTCATCCGCTCCATCCATTCCGGTGCTACGCCACCGGCAATGGCGGAGAAGATCTTGGATGACATCGATGCGATGAAGAACCCCTATTCCAAGACCACCATCGTCAGCGCGTGGGGTGCCATGGGTGGATTCATCGCCGTGATGCTGGGCGGTGACCTTCTCGTCGGTGTTGTCACCTTCCTCATTTCGGCACTCATCATGGGCACGAATATGTTCCTCGCCGGCTACCGGCTGCCGCCGTTCTATCAGAACCTTGTCGGCGGCCTGCTTGCCGTCATTCCCGCGGCCATCCTCTACAACGTTTTCGCGCGATTTGGCATCCAGATGCTACCCTCCCAAATCATCGGTTCCGGCATCGTCGTGCTGGTGGCGGGACTAACGCTCGTACAGTGCCTCGTGGACGGCATCACCCGCGCACCCGTGACCTCGTCCGCGAAGTTCTTTGAGGCTCTCATGTCCACCGGCGCCATCATCGCCGGCGTGGGCCTGGGTATCCAGGTGGCGTCGTGGTTGGGCTTTAGCCTTCCCCCACTAGCCACGCTCGCCCCGCCCGTCTATCACCAAATCCCACTGCTCGTACTGTGCGGCGGCATCGGCTCCGCCGCCTTTGCGCTGGCGCTGGGAGCCTCCTGGTCCGAGGTCACCATCTCCGGTCTCACGGCCGCCGCCGGTATGGTGTTCTACTACTTCCTCGTCGTCTTCTTGGGCGTCGGGGCCGTCATTGCCTCGGGCATTTCTGCCGCAGCGGTGGGCTTGGCCGGCGGCCTACTCTCCCGTCGCTACATGATGCCGCCACTCATCACTATGATCGTGGGCTATACGCCCATGCTTCCAGGCCTGACGTTGTACCGCGGCATGTACGCCATGCTCAACGAGCAGCTCATCACCGGCCTGACCAACCTGGCCAGCGCCCTCGCCATCGCCGGTGCACTTGCCGCCGGCGTCGTCTTCGGCGAGCGAGTCGCCCGCCGCCTGCGCCGCCCGCAGTACTTCCGCCCCTACACCGCCTTCAAGCGCCTAGGCACGTTCTCCTTCGCGCGCGCCACCCGCCTGGCGCAGCGCGCCCGCATTCCCCGCGTACCCCTGTCTCCCTTCGCCCCGCGCCACAATCTGCCGGCCCCGCCGCCGCAATATGGGCCCAAACCACCGACGCCCGCACAGCAGGCGCGCTTCCAGCAGGGCGATGCCATCACGGACATGTGGCCCGTTACCACGCAATTTCCGGCGCAGCGCCCCACCTACACGGTGCCCGGCAAAGATGACCCGAGCGCCCCAACGAAGTCGCAATAGCGTAGAATAGCCGGTCTGAAAGCTTTCATACTTCATCCCAGGAGGACTCCGTGCCACCAAAGGTCACAGATACCCAGCCCGCGGCTGACCAGACTCACGCAGTAGAGGAGGAGACCGCCCGCTCCGCGCGCCGCGTTGTCGCCACCTATGCGGAGGATTTCCTCGACGGCGTGACCCTCATGTCGATGCTGGGCGTCGAGCCAGAAGGCTTGGTCCACCGCAAGGTGCTGGCCGAGCAAGCCGATGCTGCCCCCAAGAAGAGCAGCAAGAAGGCCACGAAGAAGGCTTCTAAGAAATCCACGAAGAAGACGACTAAGAAGGCCACGAAGAAAGCCACCAAGAAGACAACTAAGAAGGCCACGAAGAAGGCAACTAAAAAGGCCGCAAAGAAGGCCTAGCTATGTCCGGGCGCACCAATAGCTTCGTCGTCGTTGCCAATCGCCTGCCGGTGGACCTCGAGACCGCCGCCGATGGCACCCGCGAGTGGAAGGCATCCCCCGGCGGCCTCGTCACCGCGCTCTCCCCGGTCTTGGAAGAACACCAGGGCTGCTGGGTGGGATGGCCGGGCGTAGCCGACGAAGCTCCCGAGCCCTTCACCACGGATAACGGTGTCCTCCTTCACCCGGTGCGCCTGACACAGGAGGATTTTGAGGCCTTCTATGAGGGCTTTTCCAACGCCACCCTGTGGCCGCTCTACCACGACCTCATCGTCACCCCCGTCTACAACCGCGACTGGTGGGATGCCTACCGCGAGGTCAACCTGCGTTTTGCCAACGAGGTAGCAGCCGTCGCCGCAGAGAATGCCACGGTGTGGGTGCAGGACTATCAGCTCCAGCTCGTCCCCGGCATCCTGCGCCAGCTACGCCCCGACCTCACCATTGGATTCTTCCTGCACATTCCCTTCCCCTCCCCGGATCTCTTCCGCCAGTTGCCGTGGCGTGAGGAGTTGGTGCGGGGGCTTCTCGACGCCAACCTGATCGGCTTCCACCTCGAATCCAACGCCCGCAATTTCTTGGAGCTGGCCCGCACCCAAGGGCTGGACGTAGAAGGGGAGGTCAGCACCCGCGCGGTCACCGCTCGCATCGTGACCGGTAGCGGGCATTCTGTCGGGGTAGGCGCTTTCCCCATTTCTATTGCGGCGGGTGAATTCGCTGACGGTGGCGATGCGGGGGACGTCGCCCAGCTGCGCGCTGAGCTGGGGAACCCCAAGCACGTCATTTTGGGTGTGGACCGCCTGGATTACACGAAGGGGATCCTGCAGCGCCTCACCGCCTTCGAGGAGCTCCTCGAGACCGGTGCGCTGGACCCACACGAGGTAACCTTCGTCCAGCTGGCTACTCCTTCGCGCGAACGCATCGACCATTACCGCGCCACGCGTTCAAAGGTGGAGGAGGCCGTGGGCCGCATCAATGGCCGCTTTGGGCGCCTCGGCGCGCCGGTGGTGCATTACCAGCACAGTTCCGTACCGAAGGACGTCCTGCGGCGTTATTACCGGCTCGCGGACATCATGCTGGTCACGCCATTTAAGGACGGCATGAACCTAGTGGCCAAGGAATACGTGGCCTCCCACGGCGACGGCACAGGTGCACTCGTGCTCTCCGAGTTTGCGGGCGCGGCAGCAGAGCTTACCCAAGCCAACCTGTGCAACCCCTTCGACATCGAATCCATCAAGCGCGCCCTACTCTCCGCGGTCAAAGCACTGGAGGAATTCCCCGAGACCATGCGCGAGCGCATGATTGCTATGAACGAGCAGGTGTGTCAGCACGATATCGCGCTGTGGTCGCAGTCCTTCCTCGGCGCTTTGGACCAGGAGGAAGCATGATGCGGCGCCGGCTCACCGCTGTGCTCAGTACTGTGCTGCTTGCGCTTGGCCTAGCTGGATGCAGCTCCGCTGAGGAGGAACCTGCCCCGCGCGGCGATGACCGCATCGTGGGCAAGGATTGGCAGGTCATCAACCTCTACACCTCACCGGACGCTCCTTCCTCCCTCCCTGCCGATACTGCACACGTGCCCCATATGAGCTTCGGTGAGCACACCGCGGTGGGCTCAACTGGCTGCGTACCGTTTACCGCTGAGGTGTCCTTCCACAAGGATGACAAAACCTCCACGATCTGGGAGGGCGATATCATGCGGGTGGAGAAAGCCACCTATGAAAGCCCACCGCGAAGCGGCGACTGCGAGGGCTCGATGCAATGGGCTGATTCGCTGATGCGCAACCTCATCGCCGAAGGCCATGAGTTCGACTTCGCGCTCAACCCCAACAACCAACTCGTGTTGACGCTGCGCACCGACAAGGTGGATTCACCGATTATCCGCATGGCCGCGCTATAGCTCCGAAGTTTCAGCGCTAGGGTGGGGAGCATGATTGATGCTCTCGCCGCCGCCGAACATTTAGCGGTTGTTTCCGACTTCGATGGCACCTTGGCCGGCTTCGCGCGCAACGCCTACGCAGTGCGCCCCGAGCAGCGCTCGCTGGATGCTCTCGCTGCCTTGGCGCAACTACCTAACACCACCGCGGCAGTGCTCTCTGGGCGCCACCTCGATGGCCTGATGCGAGTATGCCCGCTGCGCGAGCCGGTGCTTTTTGGTGGCTCGCATGGGGCCGAATCCTCGTGGGAAGAATCCGCGCTCACCCCGGAGATGGAAGCCTACTTGGCCAAGAAGGAAGCGGAAATCAAGGAGATTATCGCCCGCCACCCCGGCGCGGAGCTGGAGATCAAACCTTTCCAGCGGGTGCTGCACCTGCGGGCGCTGGAGTTGCAAGACCCGGACGCCGCCGCTGCTGCTTATGCGGAAGGCGAGGCCTTAAGCGCCGATGGTTTCCCCAAGACTGCGGGCAAGTGCGTCGTCGAGTTCTCCGCAACGCAGGCCACGAAGGGCACGTGGATTGACAAGCTTCGTCACCGCGTCGGGGCCACAGCGGTGGTCTTTTTAGGGGATGACACCACCGACGAAGACGGCTTCGCCGCGCTCAATCAGCCGCCGGACCTCGGTGTCAAGGTTGGTGAGGGCGCAACGCAGGCGGCGCTGCGCGTGCCCGATATCGCGGCGGTGACAGAGTTCCTCGAAGAACTCGCCGCCGCTCGCGCGCAGCACAGCTCTTAAGCCCCGACCGGCGCCACGGTGCGCCCCGGGCGGAAGGTGGTCTCCAACAACACGCGCGGCACCTCGCCGCGCCCCTCGATGAGGCTGGCCAGCATGCGCCCCGCCGCCGCCCCCTTTTCCTTGTTCGGCTGCACGACGGTGCTCAGGCCCAGCGCCAGGGCCGGCGCGATGCCATCGAAGCCGGTGACGGAGAGCTGCTCGGGAACCGCGATTCCATGATCGCGCGCATAAGCCATAACCCCGAGCGCCATCGAATCCGTCGTGCACAACACCGCGGTGAGATCCGGGTACTTAGTCAGCAGCTCCTCCGCGGCCGCGTAAGCCGTACGCGAATCGTTGATGTGTCGCGTCACCACGGGGATGTCTGCAGGATCGAGTCCCGCGTCTGCAAAAACATCGAGCGCACCCAATACACGTGAGCGCTGCACGTGCATGTCCGCCGCGGCCAGTTGTGCGGCCGTCACTTCGCCGTCGAGGCGTTCGCGGTGTAGTCGGATGGCAAGGATACCGATGCGGGTATGGGAGGCGTCGACAAGTGCCTGCGCCGCCGGGGCAATCGCGGCGCGGTCATCGATGCCCACGAAGGGCAGGCCCGAATCCGTGGGCTGGTCACACACCACCACCGGCAGGCCACGGCGCTGCACGGCGTCGAGGTAAGCATCACCCGCCGCCACGGAATAGACCACGAAACCGTCGACGGCAGCCGAACCTACGAGCTGCGCTGCCTGGGCGTCGTTGGGCGCGCCGGCGGTATCCGGCCCGGCAGGGATGAGAGTCAACGTCGTGCTCGCCCCCGCCGAGGCCTCCGCCATGCCGGCGAGGAAGTCCACAGAAGCCATGTCCTCGAAGGCATAGGAAAGGTGCTCGGTGAGCAGAACACCCAGTGAACCTTGGCGGCGCGTGCGCAAGCTGCGTGCGGTGGGATCCGGGCCTGTGTATCCACGCTCAGCCGCGGCGGCGAGGATGCGCTCGCGGGTGGCAGGCGCCAGCTGGTCCGGCCGGTTGTACGCGTTGGACACCGTGGTGGGCGAAACCCCAAGTTCGGCCGCTAGGGAGGCCAGCGTCGTGCTGCGTTTGGACATGACGGCAACATTACCCTTTTTCAACTCATTATCATTTGACAACAATTTTCACTAAACGTAGAAATAGGGGCATGACCACTTCCCTCTCACGCCGTGCTTTCCGACGTCCCACCGCTCTCCTCTTCGCAGCCACCCTGGGCGCCGCTTCGCTCACCGCCTGTTCTTCCAGCGGCGATAACGCCGATGGCGGCTCGGATGCCGGTTCCGACAAGGAGACCATTCAGGTCGTCGCCTCGACCTCCATCTGGGCTGATGTGGCCCAGGCGGTCGTCAACACCGCGCAGACCGACGTGAACATCGACGTTCACCCCATCGTGAGCGGCAACAGCGTGGATCCACACCACTTCGAGCCCACCGCCGCGGACATCGCCCGCGCCAACGAGGCTGACGTCATCATCGCCGGTGGCGGCGGTTACGACGCCTGGCTTTACCAGGCCGTCAAGAACCAGGACCAGATCATTCACGCGCTCCCGCTTACCGCTCACGATCATGGTGGCCATGACCATGACGAGCATGATCATGGCGAGGAACACGAGCATGATCATGAAGAAGGGCACGACCATGCGCACGACCATGACGAGCGTGCGCATGACCATGCGCACGAACACGGGCATGACCATGACCACGCTCACGAAGGCGACACCGTGACCATGGACGAGGCCAAGAAGATCGCCGCCGAGCACCCCGAGCAGGTCACCAACATCGATGGCAACGAGCACGTGTGGTACGACGCCGCAGCCATCGAGAAGGTGGCGACCGAAGTGGCCGAGCTCGTTAACGAGACCAACCCAGAGGCTAAGGCCACCGCCGATCCGCTAGTCGAGCGCGTGGAGGGCCTGAAGGCACGCATCGAGAAGCTCCCGCAGCGCAACTACGCGCAGACCGAGCCCATCGCGGACTACATCTTCAAGTACACCGACAGCACCGACGCCACCCCGGAGGGCTACCGCAAGGCCACCGTCGCTGAGGGCGAGCCCACCGCCGCCGATTTGGCCCGCTTCCTTGAGGACATCAAGCAGGACAAGATCGACCTGCTCATCTTTAACCCACAGACCGAAACCGACATGACCAAGCGCATCCGCGCCGCCGCCGAGGATAAGAACATCCCGGTGGTAGAGATTGGTGAAACCCCGCCGGAGGGGACCAACTTCCTCGACTACTACGAGGAAGTCGTCAACGCACTCGAGGCTGTGTAAGTGCTCATCTCTTTTAAGAACGCCGCAGTAGAACCGCTGTGGTCGGACATGAACCTCGCCGTAGACCGCGGCGAGTTCATCGCCGTTTTAGGCCCCAACGGCGTGGGCAAATCCACGCTCCTCGGCACTATCTTGGGTACCCGCCAGCTCACCGCGGGCAGCGTAGATATCAACTGCCGTGTGGGCTTTATCCCGCAGCAAAGGATGTTCCCTCAGGACCTGCCCCTGCGCGCCCGAGACCTCGTGTCGCTGTCCCTGGCGCATGGCACGCTGCGCAACCGACGTCCTGCCCGGGGGCGCGTGGACGAGCTCCTCGCCGAAGTCGGTGCCACCGGCATCGCTGACCGCCGCGTGGGCCAGCTCTCGGGCGGGCAGCAACAGCTCATCCGCCAAGCCCAGGCCCTAGCCAACGACCCAGAGCTCATCCTCGCGGACGAGCCGCTCTTGTCCTTGGACCCGGCGCGGCAGCAGGCGACCGTCGAGAAGCTCAATGCGTGGCGCCACGAGCGCGGCACCTCCGTGCTCTTCGTTACCCACGGCATCAACCCGGTACTAGGCGTGGTGGACAAGGTGCTCTACCTCGCGCCCAATGGCCACATCTTCGGCACGGTCGATGAAGTCATGCGCTCTGAGGTGCTCTCGGAACTCTATGGCTCCTCCGTGACCGTCCTCAACGTCGATGGGAGGCTCATCGTTGTCTAAGTTCATCGAAGATACCCAGTACCTGCTGGGTGTTGACTTCGTGCAATCCTCGCTCATCGCCTGCGCCCTGCTCGGAATCCTGTCCGGAGTGATGACCTCGCTCATCGTCCTGCGCCAAATGTCCTTCTCCGTGCACGCCACCTCTGAGCTCGCGCTCATGGGCGCGGCCGCAGCTTTGCTCTTCGGCCTCAACATCGGCTTTGGCGCGATTGCTGGCGCCATCGTCGCCGCCATCATCCTGGCGGTGCTGGGACTGAAAGGCCAACAAGACAGCGCTATCGGCGTGGTCATGAGTTTCGGCCTGGGACTCTCGGTTTTGTTCCTGCACCTCTACCCCGGCAACGCCAAGACCGCGATGACGCTGCTCACTGGCCAGATCGTCGGTGTGTCCTCCGCCTCGGTGTGGCTGCTCGCCGCCACGACCGCCATCGTGGTTGCTGTCGTGGTGCTCTTCTGGCGCCCGCTGCTTTTCGCCTCCGCGGACCCCGTCATGGCCCAGGCGGCCGGCCTGCCGGTCAGGTGGCTCGCGGTGGGTTTCGCCATCCTCGTGGGTCTGACGGCCGCGCAGTCGGTGCAGATTGTCGGCTCGCTGTTGGTCATGGCGCTGCTCATCACCCCGGGTGCCGCGGCGGTGCAGGTAACTTCCTCCCCGCTGCGCGCGGTGGTGTGGTCCACCATCTTCGCGGAAGTCTCCGCCGTGGGCGGCTTCCTGCTCTCCCTAGCGCCCGGCCTGCCGGTATCGGTCTTTGTAACCACGATTTCTTTCATCATCTACCTGGTGTGCCGGTTCATCGGCTGGCAGCGCGGGCGCACCGCCGTGCGCGATGACATCGCCGCCGCACGCTTCCACCGCGAGCACAAGGCCGTTGGCGAAGAACACCACACGAGCACCCACGATGAGCGCTGCGCACACACCGACTAAACTGTCTGCCCGTGAAAGAATCCCTGGAACTCGATGGCCGCACCCGCACCTTCATCACCGTGGAGCCCGCTGAGCCAGGCGGGGATCTAATCCTCTTCTTCCACGGTTCGCTGCAATCCGGCAGCGTGCTCCGCCGGTTTACGGCCAATACCTTCGATGAAATGGCCCAGCGCACCGGCCGCGTCATCATCTATCCGGAGGGCGTGGACCGCCACTTCAACGATGCCCGCGGCACCTTGCCGGTCAAGGCCCGGGAGCTCGGCGTCGACGACGTCGCCTTTGCCCGCGCCCTGGTGGAGCTGGCCCAGCAGCGCTACGGCACACAGCGCACGTTTGCCTGTGGCTACTCCAACGGTGGGCAGATGGTGCTGCGCCTGCTTTTCGACGCCCCCGGGCTCCTCGACGCCGCCTGCGTCTTCGCCTCCACCCTGGGCTCCGGCGCTAACCACGCGCCGAGCAACCCGGACTCGGCCTACCTGCCCACCCCGGTCCTACTCATGCACGGCACTGCCGATCCGCTTGCTCCCTATGAGGGCGGCGTGGCCGGGCTGGATGCGACCCGCACGCGCGGCAAGGTGACCTCAGCGCCGTGGACGGCCGCGCGCTTGGCACAGCTCAATGGCCTAACTGGAGAGCCTCAGGTGACCCACCCTTACGAGGCAGTGACCACAAGGACGTGGGCGGGCGAGAACCCCGTGGTGCTGTGGACGATGGAGGGCACCGGACACGTCATCCCGTCCGGCAACCAGCTTGATGCACGCCTCGGCCCCAACACCGACGCCTTTCTGGCAGCCGATGTCGTCGAGGGCTTCTTCGCCCGCGTTTCTTAGCCGCAGAGTCCAAACACGGCCACAACTGCCCTTGTTGCCAAAGTTCCGGCCAGATCTTGAATCAGCGCGGAGAAGTTTGGCAGGTAGGCCAGTGCCGTGTGGACGCGGCGCCTTAAGCGCCGCGCGCGCGACGCTGGCGGGCGAACTCCGAAAGAACCGCGCCCGCTGCCACGGAGGCGTTGAGGGATTCGACCCAGTCCGTCATGGGGATGGACATGATGGCATCGCAGTTCTCGCGGACGAGGCGCGAAATGCCTTTGCCCTCAGAGCCGATGACGATGACAACGGGGTCGGTGCCACCGTTGTAGGTGTCGAGCGTGTGCTCGCCTCCGGCATCCAGGCCGACAACCTGATAGCCGGCCTTCTGGAAGTCCTGAACCGTGCGGGTCACGTTGGTCACGCGAGCCACCGGCAGGCGCGCAGCAGTGCCGGCAGAGGTACGCCAGGCCACGGCAGTAACGGAGGCGGAGCGGCGCTCTGGGATGATAACGCCGTGGCCGCCGAAGGCCGCGACGGAGCGGATGACCGCGCCGAGGTTGCGCGGGTCAGTGATGTTATCGAGGATGACGAACATGCCCGGTTCCTGAGCATCGCGTGCCCGATCCATCAGGTCATGGACGTCGGCATACTTGTACGGCGGGATCTGCAGGCCAATGCCCTGGTGCATACCGTTGCCGGTCATGCGGTCCATCTCGTGGCGCTGGACCTCAAGAATCGGGATGTTGCGGGTATTGCACATGGCTACCGCCTCGGAAAGGCGAGCGTCATTACGCGTGCCCTGCACGATGTAAAGGGAGGTAGCAGGCACCTTGGCGTGCAGGCACTCGATGACCGGGTTGCGGCCAACGACCATCTCCGCGGTCTCCTTCTGGTGGCGGCCCGAATTGCGGCGCTCGCGCTCCAGTTTCGCCTTGTGCTTGGCGTGGTAGACGCGGTCCTCTGCCTTAGGCGTGGGACCCTTGCCAGCTAGGCCCTTGCGGCGCTGGCCACCAGAGCCCTTCGTGGCACCCTTCTTATTCGTCTTGCGGATACCTGCGCCGCCGCGGCCATGGGTACGTGCCATAATTCTTCTCCTTTGTTGTCCTCTGCGTATGCAGAGGACGTTAATCCGCCAGGGACCAGGTGGGGCCGTCGGCGGTGTCGGTGATGGTAATACCCGCGGCTGCAAGGCGGTCGCGCACGGCGTCCGCAGTAGCCCAGTCCTTTTCTGCGCGGGCGGTGGTGCGACGCTCCAGTTCGGCACGGACGAGGACGTCCAGTGCTGCATCAGCGCCGCTCTCTTCGCCACTATCTTTCCACTGTTCATCCAAGGGATCAAAGCCAAGAACCGCGGCCATGGCGCGCACCGCCCCGGCGAGGCGCTCGGCTTCCTCCCGGTTGCCTTCACTGAGCGCCTTATTACCCGCGCGCACGGTGGTGTGGATTTCCGCCAGCGCCTTCGGCACAGCGATGTCATCGTTCATCGCCTCTTCGAAAGCCGGGGTCCACTCGCCCTTTTCTACGTTTTCAAACTTGCCCACGAAGTCCTCGATGCGGCGGTAGCCGGCCGCAGCTTCGGTCAGCGCTGCCTCGGAGTATTCGAGGACCGAACGGTAATGCGCGGAGCCCAGGTAGTAGCGCAGCTCCACCGGGCGGACGATCTCCAACATGTTGGCAATGGAGAGCACGTTGCCCAAGGACTTCGACATCTTCTCGCCGGCCATGGTGACCCAGTGGTTGTGCATCCAGTAGTTGGCGAACTTATCGCCCGCCGCATGGGACTGCGCGATCTCATTTTCGTGGTGCGGGAACTGCAGGTCCAAGCCACCGCAGTGGATATCGAACTCGCCGCCTAGGTAGTAGGTGGACATGGCGGAGCATTCCAGGTGCCAGCCCGGGCGGCCCTTGCCCCACGGTGTGGGCCAGGACGGTTCGCCCGCCTTAGCCGCCTTCCACAGCGCGAAGTCCTGCGGGCTGCGCTTGCCCACGGCATCCGACTCGCCCTGCTCCATATCCTCGACGCGGTTGCCAGACAACGCGCCATAGTCCGAGCCTTCCGTGGCATTCCACGCGGCGACATCAAAGTAGACGGAACCAGCACCGTCTTCGCCAGGCACGGAATACGCGAAGCCGGCGTCGATAAGCCGCTGCATGTACTCCACCATCTGGGTGACGAAGCCCGTCGCGCGCGGCTCCACGGAAGGGGGCAGAACACCCAGGGTGTTATAGGCCTTGGTGAACTCGCGCTCATAGGTGGATACCCACTCCCACCAGGGGCGGTTATTCTCAGCGGCCTTGGTGAGGATCTTGTCATCGATATCAGTCACGTTGCGCACCAAGGCCACGTCATAGCCCTGCGCAAGTAGCCAGCGGCGCAGGATGTCAAAGGCAACGCCGGAGCGCAGGTGCCCAATGTGCGGCTGCGACTGCGGGGTAGCACCACACAGGTAGATCGACGCGTGGCCGGGACGAACCGGCTCGAACTCACGTTGGCTGCGGGTGGCGGTATCAAAAATGCGCAAAGTACTCACCCGCCCTAGTCTAATTGACTCATCCAGCCGGCAAGTTCAGGACGCCTTAGGCGCGCCAGACTACGGCAGTCGCCACGGCAGCGCGGCCCTCCTTGCGCCCGGTGAAGCCAAGGTGATCCGTCGTCGTGGCCGAAACGGATACTGGGGCGCCGAGGATGTCGCTCAGCACGGCCTCGGCTTCCTTCCTCCGCGGGCCCATCTTGGGGTTCTGGCCAACCAATTGTGCGGCAGCGTTGCCAATGATGAAGCCTTCCTTTTCTAGCAGCTCGCGGCACTCGCGCAGCAACTGAGCGCCGGAAACCCCGTCGTACTCTGGCCGGCCTACGCCAACGAAGGAGCCGAGGTCGCCGAGGCTGGAGGCGGAAAGCAGAGCGTCGACAAGCGCGTGGCTCACCACGTCCCCATCGGAGTGGCCCTCGCAGCCATCCACGTCCTCAAAGAGAAGGCCTGCAATCCAGCAGGGTTTTCCGGGCTCGATCTGATGGGCATCGGTGGCGATTCCCACGCGCGGGATGATGGGGTTAGTCACTAGGCACCTCGAAGATGGTCGGTTCGGCCTCATCCGTCACGGCCTTCGCCAGGACGAGGTCGATGGGAGTGGTGATTTTAAACGCGAAGGTATCTCCCTGCACGGTCTCCACGCGCTCGCCGTGCCATTCCATGAGGCTGGCGTCATCCGTGGCGACAAAGTCAGGGTCCTGCGCCCAATAGTCTAGGTTGGCGCGGCGCAGCGCGGCCAGGTTAAAACCCTGCGGCGTCTGCACGGCACGCAGGCGGGAGCGATCCGGAGTAGACAGCACCGTGGTCCCCTCGACTTCTTTGATGGTGTCCGCGACGGGAAGGACCGGGATGACCGCGGTGGCACCGTCGAGCACGCGCTTGGCGACGCGCGCGATCATCCCCGGCGGCGTCAACGCCCGGGCGGCGTCGTGGACCAGCACCACGGCATCCTCATCTGGGATGGCTTGCAGGCCCGCCCAGACGGAATCGGCGCGCTCACCCCCGCCGTGGACGATGCGTACGGGCACATCAGAATCGATGCGGTCGAGGATGCTGGCGGCATAATCCTCCATGGCGGGGCTGACGAGAACGATGACTTCATCGACAAATTCCGAGGTAATCATGGCCTTCACGGAGCGCTCAAGCAGGGTACTTCCGCGCAGCTCCACGTAGGCCTTAGGAATATCAGCGCCAAGGCGCGTTCCCTGACCGGCCGCCGCGACGAGGGCGATCACGCGGCGGGTATTAGTCTTCGTCGTCGAAGGAGAGGTCATCGAGATCGACGTCATTGTCAATGTCGGTGGTGATGGACTTGTCCTCGACCAAGCCGGCGGCGCGGTGGCGCTCGATGGTGGCGTTGATTTCCTCCATCATGGTGTCCGCCTTCTTGTCATCGACCGGCTTAGCCAGGGAAAGCTCACCGACCAGAATCTGGCGGGCCTTGGCAAGCATGCGCTTCTCGCCGGCGGACAGGCCGCGGTCCTGATCGCGGCGCCACAAGTCACGCACGACTTCTGCCACCTTGTTGATATCGCCGGATGCAAGGCGCTCCTGGTTGGCCTTGTAGCGGCGGGACCAGTTGCCGGCCTCCTCCACGTCTTCTTCGCGTAAGACGGAGAAGACCTTCTCGAGGCCTTCCTTGCCCACAACATCACGCACGCCCACCATCTCAACGTTCTTGGAGGGCACACGAACCACGAGGTCGGACTGGTTGATCTGGAGGACGAGATACTCGAGCTCCTCGCCGCCCATCTCGCGCGTTTCAATCGCCGTAATCTTGGCGGCGCCGTGGTGGGGGTAGACGACGACCTCTCCGACCTTAAATTCCATTGCCACTCCTTATGAAGCCTTTGAGACGGTGCCCATCGTGCGCTCTCGGCGTACTCTCAGTGGGCCGCATATACAGGGTATCTACTCTAGCACGCAGTTTTCCGGCACTGCTCCCCCACCCAGGCCCGTAGAGCAGCTCGCTTTACACCACGATGACGGCCAACATAAAGCGCGGCTACCCCCGGTTTACCCAAGAGGTTTGTCGGAAACTGTGTGCTTTTACTGCGGAGGTACTAGGCTAAAGCGTTGATAAGCTTTGTGATCGCAATTCAATGGAGGACACTCACAGTGCAGTCCCTGAAGTCCGCCGCTCGCTGCGGTGCCATCATGTCAGTTACCGCCCTCTCCGCGCTGGCCTTGGCGTCCTGCTCGGCCGGTCATGTTGCTCAGACCGCGGAAAAGGTCATTGCTGTCGACGGCGCATCCGCAAGCACCGAAGATGGCAAGGTGGCCGTGCGTGACGTCACCATTCAGGTTGAGCCGGACACCGGTGAGACCTCCCTGAAGTTCGTGGCCGTCAACCAGGGCTACAAGGTCGACGACGTCGTCCTCGAGTCCGTGAGCGTCGACGGCCAGGACGTACCACTGGAAGGCGCAGAGCCGCTTCCTCGCGATCACGCCCTCTACGCTGATTCCCAGACGAACCTGGACCGTCTCCCGAAGGACGGCAAGGACAAGAACATCACCTACGTGGCCACCACCCTAGAGAACGACGGCTTCGCCTTCGGCGGCGCCCGCCCGGTGACCTTCACTTTTAACACCGGCACCATCGAGGTTGACGCCACCGTGTCCGCCTCCCCGCTGCAGTCCGGTGACTTTGACCGCGACCCGCAGTCCACCGAGGGCTACGCCGAGAACAAGTAAGCCTTTTCTTCATAGAAAACCGCCCCAGCCGCCAAAGTTTTCCCGCCCGAATCACGGGCTTCAACTTTGGCAGTTGGGGCGGTCTGCGTTTAACGCTCCTTAGCGAACGCAGAAAACTCTTAAGCTCGCGAGGATGCCGTAGCCATCACAAGCAGAGAGTTAAGAATGCCCAGAGAGGACAGGGCAGCCGGGATGAGAAGAAGGTTCGGTGCCTGCGGGCCGCCGTACTTCACCATCTCATCCATAACCTGGTTGAGCGGTTCCGGGTAGGTAGCGGCGGAAGCGGCCGGGGCGCCGGCTACAGCCAGGGAGGTAGCAGCGGCCAGAGCAACGAGGGTACGACGAATCTTCATGGGTTCTCCTTGAATAGTGAGGTGTGGGGGTAAGTGAACTGGACTAGGACAGCAGGTTCGACAGGAAGCCCAAGGAGGACAGCGCCGCCGGGACGAGGATGAGGTTCTGAGCCTCATAGCCAGCGACGTTGGTGATCTCGGTCAGAACAGTGGCCAGCGGCTCGGGAGCTTGTGCGGCAGAAGCAGCCGGGGTGCCAGCGAGGGCGACGGCGGCAGAAGCGCCAGCGGCGACGAGGGTACGACGAATCTTCATGGAAATACCTTCTTGTTGTGAGAAATCGGACGGGGATAAAGAGGGGGCAGGCACACACAAGATGTAACCTGGCTAACACTGTAGCGCCTCTGTGCATATCCCGCGCGATGAAAAGGGTGCGATCCTGCCCGCGACGTGAATGTCCACACCACTTACTAGAGTGATGGGCATGGCAAAAAAGGTTCGTCCCGTCCACACGTGCTCTGAATGCGGCTTCGTCTCCCCCAAGTGGCTTGGCCGCTGCCCCGAGTGCGGTTCATGGGGAACGTTGCAGGAAACCGCGGCGTCAGAAAGCAGCACCGCGGCCCAGGCCGCTGTGTCTGGACGCCGACCAACCGGCCTGACACCGACGAGCCCAGCGGTTCCGATTACGAAGGTGGGCGCTGCCGCCACGAAGGCCCTCAACACTGGCATCGGGGAGCTCGATCGCGTTCTTGGCCGCGGCATCGTTCCCGGTTCGGTGGTGCTCATGGCGGGTGAGCCGGGAGTCGGAAAATCCACTTTGTTATTGGAGGTCGCCTCCCGCTGGGCGCAGCTGGGCCGCACCGCCCTCTATGCCACGGCCGAGGAATCCGCCGGGCAGGTCCGCGCCCGGGCCGAGCGGACCGGGGCCTTGCACGAGACGCTCTACCTCGCGGCCGAATCGAATTTGGATGTCGTCTTTGGTCACGTCGAACAGCTCAAGCCCAGCCTCCTCATCGTGGACTCCGTCCAAACCATGCACGCGGCCGGGGTGGAGGGCGTAGCCGGTGGCGTGG
Organism: Corynebacterium sp. HMSC070E08; assembly: GCF_001808895.1. Lineage (NCBI taxonomy): Bacteria > Bacillati > Actinomycetota > Actinomycetes > Mycobacteriales > Corynebacteriaceae > Corynebacterium > Corynebacterium sp. HMSC070E08. The sequence goes on along the minus strand of NZ_KV794751.1, from coordinate 87,457 downwards.
CACAGTCGCGTGCGGTGACCGCAGCCCTGACCACGCTGGCCAAAACCACCGGCATCCCCATCCTCCTCGTCGGACACGTGACCAAGGACGGCAACGTCGCTGGCCCGCGCGTGCTCGAGCACCTCGTGGACGTCGTGTTGAACTTTGAAGGTGACCGTCAATCCTCCCTGCGTCTGCTCCGGGGACTCAAGAACCGCTTCGGCGCCACCGATGAGATGGGCTGCTTTGAGCAAACCGCCGCCGGCATCCGGGAGGTGGCGGACCCTTCCGGCCTCTTCCTCTCCCACCGCGGCAGCACCCCAGACGGTTCAGCGGTGACCGTCGCCATGGATGGCGTGCGCCCCATCCTGGCGGAGGTGCAGGCGCTGACCGTCGACCCCGTGGCGAAGAACCCGCGGCGCGTGGTCACGGGGCTCGATGCCAACCGTGTCCCGATGGTGCTCGCCGTACTGCAGGCCCGCGCCGGTGAACGCACCAACGATAAGGACGCTTACGTGGCCACGGTGGGCGGCATGAAGATTCAAGAGCCGGCGACGGATCTTGCCGTAGCGCTCGCCACGTGGTCTTCCTTGCACGAGCAGCCGCTACCACCGAAGACGGTGGTCATCGGCGAGGTGGGCTTGGCCGGCGAAGTTCGCCGCGTACCGAACCTAGACCGCCGCTTGGCAGAAGCGTCCCGCTTGGGTTACCGCTACGCCATCGTCCCGCCCGGAAAGGTAGATGTCGGCGGCGGCATACAGGTGCGCCAAGCCGCAACCCTGAGCGAGGCGATTGCAGCGCTTAAAGCAAGTTGAACGGCAACGCTGGGGAGTAGTTTTCCCCGATGACAGTATGCAGGAAGTAAGCGCCCGGCTCGGCTTCCTCGCGCTCGGTGCACTGGCCCGGCTCGGAGCGCTTGCGGGACCAATCCGCCTGGAAGTAGCGCGTCTCACCGGACTTGAAAGTCTGCTTGCCGGTTTCTACCGAGGCATAGCAATCGGTATCGGACCACACGCGTTCGTTCGAGCCCATCTTGTAGACCTCGAAACGCAGCTGCTCTTCATCGAGATCGATGGAGCAGTCCTCCGTCGTCGGGTTAAATACCTCCAAGTAGAAGGTGGGCATCTTGCCAGCGGGGACGCTGTCCTCGTTGGTCTTGGCCATCACTTTAAGGTCTTGGAGGGAACACGTTGTCTTGGATGGATCAACGGTGAGCTCAGCTGGCTTTGCCTCGGAGGTCGGTTCTTCTTTGTCCGCCTCCCCCGCCTCGGGCTCGGTGGATTCCTCAGACGCAGTGGATTCCGTCGTCTCCACCGCCGAGGTTGCATCCTCCGACGGAGTCAGAGTTCCCGACGCCGCCGCCTGCTGCGACTCGGCTCCCGGGTCCTCCTTCGAACCGCTAAAGAGCGCGGTAGCAGCCCAAATAAGGATGACCACGAGTACCAGAATCGCCACGAGCGCGGCGATGCGGCGACGCAGGTAAATCTCTCGCGGCAGCTGCTTCGGGGTACGGGATGGCTCAGTCACAGCTCTTAGTTTAAGGGGACTAGAGCCCAACCCGGGCCAGCCCGGGGCCGCGTGTCTTGAGCAGCGACTTCTATGCGCTTAGTCCCGCCCAGTGCCCGGGCCAGCCGGCGAGCCTAGTGAACGCCGTGCAGGACGACGGTCTCCACGCTGGAATCCTCTAGGAGGTAGCGCAGGCCGACGATGCCGAGCGTGCCGGCGTCGAGAAGCTGGCGCGCAGCCGGAACGTCAGAAATGATCTGGGAGACTGTCTGCGCGGTATTCTCGCGCTCAAAATCGGCGAGTTCCTCGCGGCCATCACGCTTGGCCACCATCGAGGCAGCGGCCACACGCTCAATGATCGGACGCTGCAGGCCCGTCGGCAGATCGCCGCCCGCCAGGAAGTCCGCGGCTGCGCCCACCGCACCGCAGGACTGATGCCCCATCACCACGAGCAGGTTAGCCTTGAGATTCTCCAGGGCATAGTCCAGCGACGCCATCACCGCGCTGTCCAGGATATGACCGGCGGTGCGGATGACGAAGGCATCGCCGAAACCAATGTTGAACACGTGCTCAATGGGCGCGCGGGAATCGGAGCAGGCAAGCACGATGACGCGTGGGTCCTGGCCTTGAGTCAGGCCAGCGCGCAGCTTCGCGTCTTGGTTAACGTCGATGAGGTTACCCGTCACCAGTCGGTGGTTACCTTCCTGGAGGGCTTCCCACACCTTCTGTGGGTTTTGAGGGACATCTACTAAAGGCATGATTCTTACTCTAGTCCCCACCGCCCTACACTGAGATGCCTATGGATACCCAAGCTGTCGTGGAATGGTTCGATGCCCATGAGCGTCCCCTACCGTGGCGCGAGCCAGGGACCTCAGCGTGGGGCGTGCTCTTAAGCGAGGTCATGAGCCAGCAAACACCCGTCGCGCGCGTCGCCCCGCAGTGGGAGGAGTGGATGCGCCGCTGGCCCACCCCACAGGACCTCGCGGCAGCATCCAAAGCAGATGTGCTGCGCGCCTGGGGAAAGCTGGGCTACCCGCGCCGCGCGCTGCGCTTGTGGGAATGCGCGAAGGAGATTGGTGAGGGGCCGGTCCCGGGGGACGTCGACAAACTCTTGGCGTTGCCCGGAATCGGTGAGTACACCGCGCGTGCGGTGGCTTGCTTCCATTTTGGGCACAACGTTCCGGTGGTGGATACCAACGTCCGCCGCGTCTATGCCCGCGCCGAGGAGGGCCGCTTCCTGGCGCCACCTCCCGCAAAACGCGAGTTGGCGCAGGTAGAAGCTTTGCTTCCAGAAGAGAACGGTCCGCGTTTTTCCGCCGCACTCATGGAACTCGGCGCGCTGGTGTGCACGGCGAAGAACCCCGACTGTGCCGCCTGCCCCATTAAGTCCACGTGCGCCTGGCAGCTCGCGGGCTGTCCGGAGCCCAGCGAAGAAGAGACCGCGCGGGCCAAGAAGCGAGTGCAAAAGTTCACCGGTACGGACCGGCAGGTGCGAGGGCTGCTTCTCGACGTCCTGCGCGCCACCCCTCATCCCGTCGAGCAATCCGCGCTCGACGCGGTATGGCCGGATGCGGCACAGCGTTCGCGCGCGCAGGCCTCACTGCTCGAGGATGGGTTGATGGATGTCAACGACGAGGGTTTGTTTCACCTGCCGCACTAGGCACGTGTGAGAAGTCGATGAGGTGACCAAAGGTCCAGTCGCGGTCGGTCAACAAGCGCGCGAGGATAAGCCCACAGCCGATGGCTGCCACGGCCATTGAGGCGGTAGCGAAGTTGCTCAACGCCTGGTCCATGTTGCCCACGTTGAGGTGATAGACGGTGCGGAACATGGAGGTGCCGGGGATCATGATGACGGACGCGGGCACCGTCGTGGTGATGCGCGGTAGGTGTGCGCGTGTGGAGGCCACCGCGCCCAAGAGCCCAACGATGAGACCACCGACGAAAGCGCCGACGTAGGCCGTGGCCCCGACCCCGATGAGGAGCAAGCGCACAAGGTTGGCCACCGTTCCCACCGCGGCCGCCACGAGCACCATCCGGCGCGAGGAGTTAAAGAGGAACGCGAATCCGGAAATGCCTAGGAAGCTGGCCGCCGCGGCGGCGAGGTACCACACGGGCGCATAGTCCGGAATTCCCGGTTCCGGGGTGAGTTCCGTGGTCCAGCTGACTAAGGCCACGGTAAAGGTCGCAGCTGTGATCACCGTCAGCGCGTAGGTCAGGCGGGATAGTCCGGCCTCGAAGTCGAAGCGCGCGAGATCAATGAGCGCGGAGAATAGCGGGAAGCCGGGAATGAGGAAAAGTACGGCGGCCACATAGCCCGAGGAAAACTCCGACGGGTCCGCCACCCCGGCGGCGGCCACAGCCTCGGTGGTGAAGAAGTACACGAGGCTAGCCACAGTTCCGGCCGCCACGATGCAACCCAGCTGGTGAACGTGCTTGCCGTGCAAGACCGCGCGGGTGAGCTGGCCGCAGAAAGCGGCGAGAGCCACTAGGAGAATCGCCAGCGGCGTGAAGAAGTTCAGGACCGCGAAAGAGGCGCACGCAATAGCTGCCGCTGCAGCCAAGAGCCAGCGGTTCCAACGCTTGACCACCGTTGACTCGATGGAATCAAGCATCTCCGTGAGCTCTTCCGCAGTAATGCCCGCGTACAGCCTGTGGTGGGTGAGATCCTCCAGCGCCTCGATGCGGGAGGCGTCGACGGCGGGTGAATGCTGCTGGGCCACCACGGTGCGAAACTCGCGGCCGCGGTGAAACGTGCACGTTATCTGGGTGACGCCCACGTTGGCGTCGAGCCGATCAAAGCCGAGCGCACGGGCGGCACGTTTCATGCCGCGCAGCACGCGGTAGCCGGACGTTCCCGCCCCCATGAGCATCATGCCTAGGCGCAAGACGACGTCGGCCTCGTACCCCATACGGACATAGTCGCTGTTGGGGTGAGATGTCATTAGCGCCAGCGTCCCCGGAAATTCAGGCCTCCGGGCAGGTTGACCCACATGCCGCCGCGGGAGTTAAACGTCACGGGGCCGACCTTCGTCGACATCGAGGCACCGGAGCCGGAGAGGTTGATCCAGCTGTTCTTTCCGGTCTTCTTGCGCTTGCGATAATAAATTCCCATGCGTGCCAGCTTAGCGCGGATGCGCACTACGACGCCGCAGGCTACTCTGAGCTTTGTGCGAATAAAATCCCTGTTAACAGTGCTAACGACCACCGCTGCTCTTATTCTGGCATCGCCCGCCGCCCACGCGGTGGAGCCGGGCAGCGTCCAATCGGCGTCACCGATAGAACAACCCGGTGTTAAGGCCACTGTTATCTCTTATTCCTCCACCCTCATGGATGGCACACCCACCACGGTGACCGGCATGGTCTACGAGTCCTCAGCACCATGGAACGGGCCGGGCGAGCGCCCAACTATCGTCTACGCGCCGGGAACGCGTGGGGCGGGTGACCAGTGTGCGCCGTCCCGAGCCCGTTTCGCCGCCGACGGCAACCGCGTTGACCAGCGCTATGAAGCTGCGGCCACGCGCGTGTATAACTACGCGGCCTCCCAAGGTGTGCGCGTCGTAGTCACGGACTACATCGGGCTCGGAACCCCGGGGCACCATTCTTATGTCAACAACGTCGAGGAGGCCCACGCGGTTCTTGACGCCGCCCGCGCCGCGCTCCGGCTCGCCGGTGCTCCCGCCGATTCCCCCGTGGGATTTGTCGGCTACTCCCAAGGCGGTGGCGCAGCTGCCGCTGCGGGCGAATACGCCGCGAGCTACGCCCCCGAGCTCAACGTCAAGGGAGCTTTCGCCGGTGCACCGCCAGCGGACCTCTTCGAGGTGATGCAGGCGGTCGACGGCTCAGCGCTCGTTCACGTGTTGGGCTACGCCATCAATGGTTTTGCGGAGCGTAGCCCGGAGTTCTCCCGGGAAATCATCGATGAGATGAATCCGCGCGGCCACACATTCCTCGCCGACGCTGCCACCTTTTGTTTGCGCGAATCGATGTCTACCTGGGGAAATGTTCGAACCAGTGAGCTGACCACGAGCGGTGAATCCTTCGCCGAGCTCCTGCGCCGCAAGCCGGTGGCCTCCCGCATGCTGCACGAGCAGCGCCTCGGCCAGCGGGCTCTCAACGCCCCGATGATGGTGGTCAACTCCCCGACCGATGACATCATCCCCTACCAGCAAGCACGCCGCATGGCTCACGACTTCTGTGCTGCCGGTGGGACCGTCTACTTTGAGGACGCCTGGGCGGTGAACGTGAGCCCGGGCTCGGGCACCAACCATGCCGCGCCCACGGTCCGCGCGGTTCTGCAGGGCACGAACTACCTCATCGACCGCTTCCGCGACGTCCCCGCACCGTCAAACTGCCAACCTGCCGAATCCTAGAATCGCCCCCTGGCGCCGCCATCTATTTTCATTTACTTGTCAATAAGCGCCGGCGGGGATAGGCTGAGTGCATGGCACACGAGCACCACGACCACGATCACTCCAGCACGCCCCTGCGCGCGCTCTTGATTGCGCTCAGCATTACCGGCACCGTTTTCTTCGCGGAGCTAATCGGCGGCTGGTTGGCGGGTTCAATGGCGCTGATGGCGGATGCGATGCACATGCTTTCCGACGCCGCTGGGTTGATCATCGCGGTGTTAGCGGTGTTGGTTGGGCGTCGACAAGCATCAGCCCAGGCCACGTACGGCTACCGGCGAGTAGAGGTGCTTGCTGCGCTAGCGAACGCGGTGATGGTCCTGGCGATCTCGGTGTGGATTGTCGTCGAGGCGGTGCGCCGCCTGCAGAGCCCAGCTGAGGTACAAGGAACAACGATGCTGATCATCGCGGTGATTGGCCTTGTGGCGAATGCGCTATCGGCGTGGGTGTTGCACCGGCACCGCGAATCCTCAATCAACGTGGAGGGCGCGTTCTTGCACGTGCTGGTGGATATGCTCGGCTCGATCGCAGTGATCGTGGCGGGCGTCGTGGTACTGACCACGGGGTTTGTGGCGGCGGACGTGATCGCCTCCCTGGTGATCGCGGCGATGGTGCTCCCGCGCGCCTGGCAGCTCATGCGGCTCTCGGCGAGCGTGCTGCTCGAGCAGGTCCCGGCGGACTTCGACGCCAGCGTCATCGAGCCCGCGCTGCGGGAGGTCGAGGGCGTTGCCGACATCCACGACCTGCACCTGTGGAGCCTGGACGGCGTGAACGTGCTGACGACCGTGCACATCGTGCGCGACGGTACCGTCGAGACCGGCCCGCTGTTGGATGCCGCCCAGCAGGCCCTGCGCGAACACGGCATCGAGCACTCCACCATCCAGATCGAGCACCCAGAGCACGAATCCCACGAGACGGTGTGCTGATTCCCTTCTAGTGGTGGGCGGGTCATCCCGCCCACTGGGCCTTCCCACCCACCGGGCCATCTCGCCCACTGGTCGTGCAAAAAGCCCCGGACCGCATGCAGTGTCACACGCATGCGATCCGGGGCTAATCCTTATGGGGCCCAGGTCAGCGCTTAGAGCGGCTGGCCAGCACCGGCACCTGCCGGCGGCGGGTTGCCGTCATCGCCATCGTCGTTGTGGGATTCCTCAGCGGAATCGCTACCAGACTCGTCGAGGACGTCCGGGGTCACCGTGTCCGGACCATTGGAGTCGGGGCCGTGAGTTTCGGCGTCGATCTCGGTGGCCAGTTCCTCATCGGCCTCACGCACGGCGGTCTCCTCGAGCTCCTTGTCGAAGGTGTCCTCCGGCAGCGGGCGTGGACGCGGCGTGAAGGTGAAGGTGGCAGAAGAGTTGTCCTTGGACTCGCCGTCCCAGCCTTCAACGTCCACGGTGATGATCTCACCCGCGCCGATTTCGCCGAAGAGGATCTTCTCGGAGAGCTGGTCCTCAATCTCGCGCTGGATGGTGCGGCGCAGCGGACGTGCACCCAAGACCGGGTCGAAGCCGCGCTGAGCCAGCAGGTCCTTGGCCTTCTGAGTGAGCTCGATGCCCATGTCACGCTCGGAGAGCTGCTTCTCTACGCGGGCGATGAGCAGCTCCACCATCTCGACGATCTGCTCCTGGGTGAGCTGGTGGAAGACCACAATCTCATCAATACGGTTGAGGAACTCGGGGCGGAAGTGCTTCTTCAGCTCGTCATTGACCTTGTTCTTCATGCGCTCGTACTGCGCATCGGCGTCATTCTCCGAAGAGCCGGTGAAGCCCAGTCCCACAGCCTTGGAGATATCCTGAGTACCCAAGTTCGAGGTGAAGATAAGCACGGTGTTCTTGAAGTCCACCACGCGGCCCTGACCATCGGTCAGACGGCCATCCTCCAACACCTGCAGAAGGGTGTTGTAAATCTCCTTGTGGGCCTTTTCGATCTCATCGAAGAGCACCACGGAGAAAGGCTTGCGGCGAACCTTCTCGGTCAGCTGGCCGCCCTCTTCGTAGCCAACGTATCCCGGAGGAGCACCAAAGAGGCGGGACGCGGTGAAGCGATCGTGGAACTCACCCATATCGATCTGGATGAGGTCATCATCCGAACCGAAGAGGAAGTTGGCCAGGGACTTCGACAGCTCCGTCTTACCCACACCGGAGGGGCCTGCGAAGATGAAGGAACCGGAAGGACGGCGCGGGTCCTTCAGGCCGGCACGGGTGCGGCGAATGGCGCGGGACACGGCCTTGACGGCATCGTCCTGGCCGATGATGCGCTTGTGCAGCTCCTCTTCCATGTTGAGGAGGCGGTTGGATTCCTTCTCCGTGAGCTTGAGCACCGGAATGCCGGTCCAGTGCGCGAGGACCTCAGCGATCTGCTCCTCGCCGACCTCGGCGATTTCCTCCAAGTCACCGGAGCGCCACTGCTTTTCCTTTTCCGCGCGCTCTTCACCCAGCTTGCGCTCCTTATCGCGCAGTCCAGCGGCCTTCTCGAAGTCCTGGGCGTCAATCGCAGCTTCCTTTTCCTTGCGGACCTCTGCGATGCGATCATCCACTTCGCGCAGGCCCTCCGGGGCGGTCATGCGCTTGATGCGCATACGGGCACCGGCCTCATCGAGGAGGTCAACAGCCTTATCCGGCAAGAAGCGGTCATTGATGTAGCGGTCCGACAGGGAGGCTGCAGCCTTCAACGCTTCATCGGTGTAGGAGACGCGGTGGTGTGCCTCGTACTTATCGCGCAGCCCCTTGAGGATCAGGATGGTGTCATCGAGGGAGGGCTCCTCCACCTTGACAGGCTGGAAGCGGCGCTCCAAGGCAGCATCCTTCTCAATGTGCTTGCGGTACTCATCCAGGGTGGTGGCACCGATGGTCTGCAGCTCGCCGCGAGCCAGTTTCGGCTTTAGCAAGGAAGCAGCATCGATAGCGCCCTCGGCGGCACCGGCGCCGACCAGGGTGTGGATCTCATCGATAAAGAGGATGATGTCACCGCGCTGGTTAATCTCCTTGAGCACCTTCTTCAGGCGCTCCTCGAAGTCACCGCGGTAGCGCGAGCCAGCCACCAGGGAGCCGAGGTCCAGCGAATAGAGCTGCTTATCCTTGAGGGTCTCCGGGACCTTGCCGTTAACGATATCGAGGGCTAGGCCCTCGACCACGGCGGTCTTCCCCACGCCGGGCTCACCGATGAGCACCGGGTTGTTCTTGGTGCGGCGAGACAGAACCTGCATGATGCGTTCAATCTCGGAATCGCGACCCACGACTGGGTCCAGCTTGCCGTCGCGCGCAGCCTGGGTGAGGTTGCGGCCAAACTGGTCCAGCACCAGGGAGTTGGAGCGCTCGCCGGAGCCACCCGGGCCAACACGGCCTCCCTGGCCAGCGCCGGCACCGGCACCTACCGGGCCGGGGCCACCCTGGGACTGGCCGCCTTCGCCTTCATTCCCTTCGTAGCCTGAGAGCAGCTGGATAACCTGCTGGCGCACGCGCGGCAGGTCGGCGCCCAGCTTGGTCAGCACCTGAGCCGCCACGCCGTCACCCTCACGGATGAGGCCAAGCAGCAGGAACTCAGTGCCAATGTACTTGTGGCCCATCTGGAGACCCTCACGCAGGGAGAGCTCGAGAACCTTCTTCGCGCGCGGGGTAAATGGGATGTGGCCGGTGTGCGGCTGAGAACCTTGACCAATAATCTCTTCCACCTCACGGCGGACGTCCTCCAGCGAGATACCCATGGACTCCAAAGCCTTGGCCGCTACACCTTCGCCTTCGTGAATAAGCCCCAGGAGGATGTGCTCGGTGCCGATGTAATTGTGGTTGAGCATGCGTGCTTCCTCCTGCGCCAAAACAATGACGCGGCGAGCACGGTCAGTAAACCTCTCGAACATTACCTCTTACCTTTCGCTGTAAATGTGTCATCCACTCTAACGCGCGGGGCGGACACTCCATTCGCGAATTCCGCACCCCCCTACTCAAAAACCTCATTTCCCCAGGTAGAGCCACTGTACGCCGGTAGCGAACAGGTGGCGGGAGGCGTCGCCAAGCGCCTGCGCGCAAGCCTTGAAGTAAAGTAACTCTTCAGTCAACACTGGTTACATCCCCGCGGGAAGGAGCCTCCCCCGATGCAACAGGCACAGCACGGCACCCTGCTTATCGACGATCTGATTGGGCACTCCCGCCTCCTCGAGGTCTCCGAAAGCGTCACCCTTGGCCGCCAGGGGGACTTCCTACTGGCCTCCGATGATCCCGCCATGCACCGCACGTTCCTGCAGGTGTGGTCCAATGGCTCACAGTGGTTCATCAAGAACATCGGCAGTTTCATCGCCGCTACGATCCAGCCGCCCGCCGCCTGCGGCTTCGGCCGCACCCTCATCAGCCCCGGCAGCATTGAGGTCCTGCACCCGGGAACCTCCACGCTCTATTTCTCCACTGCCACCATGAGCTACGAGTGCGAGCTCACCGTCATGCAGTCGCTGCGCAGCCCACAGCCCAGCCTTCCACCGGATGGGCCGTTTACCACCCACGTCTTCGAGCCGAATGAGGAGCAGTGCCTGCTGCTCAAGACCCTCGCTCAGCCACTCCTCGACAACCCCGCCGCGGAGCCACGGGTGGTCGTGAGTAGTCAGCGCGAGCTAGCAGAGGCCCTGGATTGGACGGAAAAGAAAGTAGAGCGCAAGATTCAGACGCTGGCGGAGACCTTGCAAAAGCTCGGCGTTCCGCAGTTCCAGCCGGGCCAAAAGATCTCATGGCGCATTGTGCTCGCCCAATTCGCGGCCGCGCACCCGCACTACTATGCGCACCTTTCATAACAATTCAGCATTATTGTTTTAAGCCGCTCACCGGTGCTGTTATTCTTTGTCTGATTCTGGCCCCTATCTATTTTTATCCCCTTCTATCCCTCATCTGTCCCTCTGCAAGGATCTGACAACCAATGTTCGCCTCCGTCTCTCCGCGCGCGCTAGCTGGACTCGGCGTAGCGCTCCTCGCGCTGTCTGCGTGCGCGACGAACAAAGACACCGCGGAGGATGCGCCCAAGTTCACGGTCACGGGCCAGACCACCCTGTCCCAGCACGAAGACGTTCCTGTCGAGGGGACCGATTCCGAGATCCCAGAACCCAGCGAACCTTCGCACCTGCGCCAGGAGGACGGCACCTACCTGCTCACGAAAAAGGAAGCGGGCCCAGGAGTGGTCAACGAAATCGTGGCCACCTACTCGGGCGTAGAGCCCTACGGTTTCCAAACCCTGCGCGTTGAGCTGGACAACCGGCGCTACGACGGGGCTACCGGCGGCTCTGCCCCGACCGGCGTGCTGCAGTGGGCCACCGGGGGTGCCCTTGTCCTCAGCGTGCAGGCCACGAACTTGAGTGGGGACGAGGCGGATTTGGACAACAATGCCGAATGGCAGGTGGCGCTTCTCGACGACACCCAGTCACACCACCTCAAGGAGGGCGAGGATTTCGTCGTGGACTGTGAGTCCGGCGAGTGCACGCTGGTTGCTCGGCTCACCGACCCTGGCGACTTTGTCGCAGAGATCAGCATCCGGCAGGCCGGTTATGAGCCTTTTGTCATTCACCAGCCCATCATCGTCGCCGCATAGCCATGAACAGCCAGCCCACCGCTTCCGGTCTGCCTTTGGATCTTGAGCCCGAGCTCAGCGCCAAGGGCTACTCGCAGTTCCACCAGATCGGTGCGGGTGGCATGGGCACCATCGTCTTTGCCCGCAAGGAAAGCTTGGACCGCGAAGTAGCCATCAAGGTCATCGCGCAGCATGCGGCCGAGGACGATGAGGAAGTCCGCCGCTTCATGGCGGAGATGCGCACCGTCGCGGCACTCGAGCATCCGGCCATCGTGCCTATCTACGATGGCGACATCACCCCGGGCGGCGTGCCTTATTTCATTATGAAATTCCTGCGCGGCCCCAGCCTGGAGGCGCACATCAACCAGCGCATCTTGGACAATTCCAAGTTCACGGTGGAGGAAACCGTGCAGCTGCTCGCGCCCATCGCACAGGCCCTGGACTACCTGGCGGCCCTGCCTTCGCCGGTCATTCACCGCGACGTCAAGCCCGCGAACATCATCGCCGATAGCACGCCTTCCCCCACGGCCCACAGTGATAACGAGGGCTGTACCGTCATGCTGGCGGACTTTGGCATCGCCATCAATGAGGACACGACGCGCTTGACCCGCGAAGGCCTGCGCGTGGGCACGGATGCCTACATGGCGCCGGAGCTCTACCCCACGCAGCTGGTCAAGCAGCCACCGCAGCCGACCGCCGCCAGCGACCGCTACTCGCTCGCGCTCATCGCGCTGGAGATGCTCACTCTGGTTAATCTGCGCCGCGCCACCAGTCCCCAGCAGTGGGCGCACAGCCGTGTGATACCGCAGTTGACCGCTCATAATCTGGCGCCTGGCGACGCTCCCCTCGCCCCCGCCCTCAACACTTTTTTCGCCAGCGCGCTGAACCCGGATCCTCATCAGCGCTTCGCCAGCGCATCGGAGATGCTCGCGGAGCTGAGTGAGCTGGCGTCCGCGCCGCGCCCCGCAGCCCCGGATGCTGCCGCCGGCCCTGCTACGCCACCGGCCAGCCCCCACCACGAGCGCGCCCAGCAGCCGCGGCGCCGCCATCTGAGCATCCTCGGGGGCGTGCTTGCGGCGGTGTTGCTGTGTCTGGCAGTCGCCGGCGGACTAGCGCTGTACGGCGCGGGGTGGGACGACTACGACGAGGTTCTGGCCCAACAATTTCCACAGTTGTTGCCGGAGCACCCTGGCCGCGCTCCGTGGCGCAACCTCGACTGCCGCCCCGCGCTGCCGGAAGCGGGGCAGCAGGCTCGAATCGTGTGCAGGGGCGACGACCTCACGCTCGTCGCAGCTGATTTCGGCACGGAGGACAACCGTAACTCCATCATGCCGCGCCGCCTCGACGTCTTAGTCCAGGATGCGTGCAGCATCACCTCGGCGGAAATCCCTCACCAGCCGGGAACGTGGGGAGTGTACCCCTCGGGAGTCTCCGCGCGTTTTGCTCTCGTTCTTGCTGGTCCGCATGCTCGCGAGGACCGTTTGAGCTTGCCCATCTGTTAGCCCACCGTGGCGGGAGCGCTGTGTCACGCCCATGGACACGGTGTCGCCTTTAGAATGAGGAAGATTCTTATACCTCACCGTCGACCTCCTCCACGAAGGATTTCTCTCACCGTGACTACGCTTCCTGAATTTTTCACTACCCAGCACCGGCTGCGCGAGAAGGCTGTCTTGGACCAAGGGGCGGGCTCCTCGCTGTTTCTCGTGGAAGATCCCTCGCAGGACGAACTCCTCGTAGAAATTTATGGTCCGGAGCACCGCGGCGTGCTCCGCCAGTCCGGAATCGTTGGCCAGCTGCAGCACAGCGCCATTGCCCCTATCGTGGGTACGGGCACGATGAACAATGGTCAGGAGTTTTTTGTACGCCGCAGCCTGCCGGGCGAGCAGCTGTCGAAGTACACGTCGTCTGGCATCGGCGCCCATCACCTTTCCCAGGAGGAGGCTCTCGCCGTCTTTGCTCCCTTGGCCGACGCCACGGACTTCCTTATCCAGCAGGGCCGCGCTGGCTTTGCTCTCCGTGCGCTCAACCCGCGGCGCATCATCCTCACCGATAACCGCTCGAACGCCTTCTTCGCCTCAGTCGGCCCAGCCACCGCTACCGACGCCCCCACTGCCTCCGCGAAGGAGGTCATCGACCGCCTGGCCCAGCTCGTCTCCGCGGCCTACCCAGGCTTCCGCGCCGCGGCCGCCTACCCCTCAGCCGCCGCCGTTATCGACGCCGTGCGCAGCACACACGCGGACAGCCCGGGCCCGGGCGCGGCCCCGTGGCAGTCAGCTCCGCAACACACCGCCGCCCCGCAGGCGGAGTGGGCCGGGCCGCAGCAACCCCAGCAACCCCAGCAACCGCAACCTGGCTATGCTGCCGACCCCGCGGAGGAATCATCCACCACGCGCACCTCGAAGTCGAAAGGCAAGGTCTTTGCGGGCTTGGGCGTGGGTCTTCTTCTCCTGCTCCTGGTTGGTGGACTGCTGTGGTTCTTCCTAGGGCGGTCGGCGTGGTCCGACTCAGAACAGGCGCTTGCCGATGCCCACCCCGGGCTCATCAGCTCCCGCCCCGGCGACGAAGGCTTCAACGGCGCCACCTGCGAATCCCGTGATCCGGAAGACGGCCAGGAGGCCAAAATTACGTGCGTTGGTAACGGCGTGAGCTACTCCGTGGCGCGGTACGGGGACGCCGCCCAGCGCGAGGCCGCCGGCCCGACGCAGGGCGCGCAGGAACTATCCAACGGACGCTGCACCGTGTACAGCTACGACATTTCCGATTCCGAGCCGGTGTTCTACATGAGCGCCGAGGACTCCGCTGACGCCGTCCTCGTCTGGGGCGAGGACGCAGAGGACATCCGCCTCAACCTGCCGCTGTGTTAAACCGCGCACTTAATCCGCGCGCTTAAGCAGCGGTGCTATCACCGCAATGGCGATGCCGGCCACGCCGGCAAACAGGAAAGCCCAGTGCGTTCCCTGCGCCGTCGCCGCGGCCGGGCTTAGCCCAGCGGCAGCGCCAGCCAGGGTGCCGCGGGTGAGGAAGACAACGAGCAAAGCCGTTCCCGTCGCACCCGCCAACTGCTGGAAAGTGTTCATGATTGCCGAGCCGTGCGAGTAGAGCTTCTTCGGAAGCGAGGACAGCGCAGTGGTCATCAGCGGCGTCATCATCAAGCACATGCCGAGGGAGAAGATCACGTGCATACCCACGACCATCCACACGGCTGAGTTCTCACCCAAGGTGGCCATGAGCCACAGCCCGGCCACCATGAGCAGCGACCCGGGAATCATGAGCGGGCGCGGGCCATAGGAATCGAAGAGCCGGCCCACAATCGGAGAGAGGAAGGCTTGGAGGATGCCGCCCGGCATCACCGCCAACCCCGTGGCAAAGGCCGTAGCACCCAGTGTGGTTTGCAGATAGATGGGCAAGACCGTGACCATTCCCAGCATGAGCCCAAAGGACAGGAGGAGGATGATCACCGCGAGGGTGAAATTGCGCACACGGAAGGGACGCAGATCCATCAGGGCGCGATCCTCCAGCGCCAAGCGCTGCTGCCGACGGATGAATACGGCGAGCGCGATGACGCCCACCACGGTAACGGCGATGTCCACCCAGCCGTCACCCTGCAGGATCTTTTCCATCGAGGACAGGCCGTAGATCAAACCGCCAAACGCGAAGGCGGAAAGGACGACGGAGAGGCCGTCGAGCGGGGTATCACGGTTCTCCCCCACATTGTCCAAACGCCACAGCCCGGCGACGAGAATGAGGGCGATGAGCGGGACCATGGCCCAGAAGATAACGTGCCAGGTGAAGTGGTTGAGAATCGCTCCGCCGACGGTGGGGCCCAATGCCGGGGCCACGGAGATCACCACGGAAATGATGCCCATCACCGTGCCACGACGCTGCGCTGGGACCAGCGTCATGGCCACGGTCATAAGGGTAGGGATCATCAAAGCGGTTCCGCCAGCTTGAAGGACGCGGCCCACCAGCAGGATGAAGAAGCTCGGTGCGAGGGCCGCCACCACGGTTCCGGCCAGGAAGAGCCCCGCGGACGCAACGAAGATCTGGCGCGTCGTGAGCCTTTCCAGAAGGAAGCCGGTGGTCGGGATAACCACAGCCATGGTGAGCATGAATCCCGTCAACAACCACTGGGCACTCGTGGCAGGAATGGAGTAGTCCGCCATAATGGCTGGTAGCGCAACGGAGAGCGAGGTCTCGTTGAGAATCATGACCATCGCTCCCAGCACCAGGATGCTGAGGGTAGTTATTACCTTCGAAGGGATTTCAGCGGACATGCGGCCGGCTACACCTTTCAACTTTTCTATTTTGGGTCTTCAGCGCTGCTACTCACATCGTCAGCGCCCAAGAGACAACACGTGAGCGATTTAGTGTATTCCTCTGGTGGCCGGGGGTGCCACACGAGCCAAATGTGAACCCTCGTTGGGTGGCACTCCCCGGAATCTCAGCAGGCGCGCTAGGCCACACGGCAGTGTAAAGGTGACAGCGCCCTCCGTACTACTCAAAGCTCTAAAAGCTACTGCCTAAAGTTACAGAAAGGCCTCTGGATGCAGCGCGACCTCCTTGTCACTAACTCCGCTGGGGAACGCGCCGTCGTGCGCCCAGGTCAGCAGCTAGTGGCAGGCCGCGCGGGGGACTTCCCGCTGGCTCCTGATGACGCCTCCATGCACCGCCACTTCCTCCACTTCTGGCAGCAAGAGGACAACTGGATGGTGAGTAACGTGGGCAGCTTCCTCGCGGCGGAGTTATCCTCCCCACACATCCGCACGCACGGCCCCATCAGGCTGCCGCCGCAGGCTACCGCAGCCATCCCCAAGGGCACCTCGCTGCTGTGCTTCACGACGCCCAGCGGTTCCTACGAACTCACGCTGACGCGCGGCCAGCACTGATCTAGCGCTGCCCACCTTTCTCTGACACGAGTGCACGCGCGGCCGGGTCCAGGACGACGACTGCGCCACCGTCTTCGATGCTGCAGCCAAGCCACCGATAGTCGGGCTCGTCTGGCCAGCCGGGATCGGCGTTATAGGAGCAGCTGAAGCCATCTTCCATGAGGTACCCGCGGTTGCCTCCCTCCATCGGAGCGAAGTCATAGTTTTTGTAATAGTCAAGAACTTCCATTGCCCGCGCGCAATCCGTCCCGTTTTCTTTGGCATAGACATACTCGCCATTGCCGAGGTCCCCACAGATGGTTCCGGTCATAGCTTTCCCTTCCCCATCTGGCTGCGGTGGGAAGGTATCGGAGTAGTACTCACCATCGTCTTTCACTGTGAAGTGGTGGCCATCGATCTTGACCGTGAACTCATCCTCATTCACGGATTCAAACGTCACACCGTTCATCGTGACGGTGTTCCCTGCTTCTAGCGTGGTGGGTGCCGCGGCGTCTCCGCCCATTTTCACATTGGGATAAAAGCCCGCGTTCGCATCGAAGTTGACGGAGTTAGAAAGCCAGAACGGCTGCCCGGTCGCCGGGTACAGGGGCGGATCAGCGAACATTACGCTGCACCCGATCAAACCTTGATCTTCAGTGACTGTGCAGGCCACGCGATCGTTCGGGCTGCTCACTCCATACACCGTGGAGGTCGCGTGCCCCAAGTTGGTGGCGATGAAGTCTTCCTTATCTAATTCTTTAAGGCCCGAGTCACCTTCCTTGTCCTTCGCGGACGTCGGAGCCGGGCTCGCTTCCGTAGATTCAGTGTTATCGGCGGAAGTCTCGGCGGTGGAGGTCTTGTGGAATTGCGGCTCACCGCTGGTGGAATCCTCGGCAGCAGAACACGCTGCCGCTGTACAGGCGATTAGTGCGAGGGGCAGGGCATTCAGAAGCTTTGTCACACCTGCATTTTCCCATGGATTGGTCAATCCTGCGGCTAGCCGCAGCAACTTTCCCTCATTGGGGGCTGGAGGCGCAGCAATGAGAAAACCAGAAAACCCGCGCAGCCACCAGAGTGGCGGGCGCGGGCAGGTGGAGGCTAGGAGAAACTAGTGCTCCGGCTTCACGATCGGGAAGAGCACGGTCTCGCGGATGCCCAGGCCGGTCAGGGCCATGAGCAGGCGGTCCATGCCCATGCCAGCACCGGCTGTCGGCGGCATGCCCTGCTCCATGGCGGCGAGGAAGTCCTCATCCAGCACCATGGCTTCCTCATCACCGCCGGCGGCAAGGCGGGCCTGATCCTCAAAGCGCTCACGCTGGATGACGGGATCGATGAGCTCCGAATAGCCCGTGGCCAGCTCGAAGCCGCGCACGTACAGGTCCCACTTCTCCGTCACGCCCGGCTGGGAGCGGTGCTGGCGGGTCAGCGGGGAGGTTTCAACCGGGAAGTTCTTCACAAAGATCGGGCCCTCGAGCTGGTCTTCGCAGAGCACCTCCCAGATCTCTTCCACCAGCTTGCCGTGGCCCCAGCCGCCGTTCTTCGGGACGTCGAGCCCGATGACGTCGGCAATCGCCTTGAGCTCCTCGACGGTGGAGTCGATGGTCACCTCCGGCTGGCCCGGGAACTTGCGCTGCAGAGCCTCGTTGAGGGAGGGGTACATCTCAATCTCCGGCCACTCTTCGCCGCCGAGGTCGTACTCCGTGCCATCCGCCAAGGTCACGGTGGTGGAACCGAAGACTGCGCGGGCCACCGACTGGATGGACTCGCGAATGGTGCGAGCACAGTCGCTGTAGTCGCCCCATGCCTCGTAGGTCTCCAGCATGGCGAACTCCGGGGAGTGGGAGCGGTCAACGCCCTCGTTGCGGAAGTTGCGGTTGATTTCAAAGACGCGGTCAATGCCGCCGACGACAGCGCGCTTCAGGAAGAGCTCCGGAGCGATGCGCAGGTAGAGGTCGATGTCCAGGGCATTGGAGTGGGTTACGAACGGGCGGGCCGCCGCACCACCGTGGATGGTCTGCAGCATCGGGGTTTCGATCTCCACGAAGCCCTGATCCTCCAGGTAGTTGCGCAACGCACGCATGACCTTCACGCGGGTCATGGCATTCTTGCGGGCCTCCTCGCGCACGATGAGATCGTTGTAGCGCTGGCGCACGCGAGTTTCCTCGTTCATGTCAGCGAAGGAAACCGGAAGCGGGCGCAAGGACTTCGCCGCCATGGTCCACTCGGAAGCCATGACGGAGAGCTCGCCGCGGCGCGAAGCAATGACGCGGCCGCGTACGGAAATGAAATCACCCAGGTCAACGTCAGACTTCCACGCGGCGAGGCGCTCCTCCCCTACCTCCGCCAGCGACAGCATGGCCTGTACCTGGGTGCCATCACCATCCTGCAAGGTGGCAAAGCAGAGCTTGCCGGTATTACGCATGAAGATAAGGCGGCCGGCGATGGCTACCTCGACGTCAGTCTCCTCACCCGCGCTGAGGTAGGTGACGCCCTCTTCCGCGGCCGGCTCTTCGCCCTCTGCAACGACCTGGAACTGCTGGCGGAGATCCCGCAGGGAGATCGTGCGGTCCACGGTCACCGGATAAGGCTCGGTGCCGGACTCCAACAGTCGGGCGCGCTTCTCGCGGCGGATGCGCAGCTGCTCGGGGACGTCAGTAACTTCAGTATTCTTCTTCTCGCTCACGGTTGTCTAGGGTAGTCGATCCCCATACGCTGGCGCGATCCCGGTTCACAGAGTGTTCATCTAGCCGTTAGACAGTATCAACCGCGCGGCCATCTCAACCGTATTAACTCAGTGCGTCCGTTGCGACATCCCCGCGCAACCAACGAGTTCGATTTTTGGAGCATATTTTCATGACACTCAACGGCCGCAATCTCTTGGCTAACATGTTTACCTCTTCTCGTTCTTCTCTTACCTGCACCTACAAGTGCGGTAATGCCTGCTTCGGCGAGTGCGAGAACACCTCCGATAACCCTTACTTTGGTGACCAGTTCTCCCGCCGCACTGCTCTGCGCGCCGGTGGTCTGGCCGTCGTCGCCGTCGGTGGCTCCTCTGCGCTGGCTGCGTGTGCCGCGCCGGATGACAACGGGTCTGCGGCTGGCAGCTCCTCCAACAAGACCAGCGAGGTCAAGGGCTCTGACATCGAGCTCACCTCCGCCGAGGGCATGCACTTTGAAGCCGTGGAGGCCAACACCAAGGATGAGGTCGTCATCCCCAAGGGTTATGAGCAGTCCGTCCTGATTGCCTGGGGTGACCCGGTCATCGAGGGCGCGCCGGAATTCGACGTCAACAACCAGACTGCCGCGGATGCGGAGAAGCAGTTCGGCTTCAACAATGACTTCGCCGGCCTCATCGAGCACCCGGATGACAAGAACCGCATGATCTACATGTGCTCGCACGAGTACACCACCGAGCCGATGATGTTCCCGGACTACGACCCGGAGAACCCTACCGAGGAGCAGGTAAAGATCGGTTGGGCTGGCCACGGCCACACCATCCTCGAGGTCTCCAAGGTGAAGGGCTCCGGCGAACTCAAGCGCGAGTTCGGCCCGCTCAACCGCCGCATTACCGCTACCACCCCGTTCACCCTGGTGGGCCCCGCTAAGGGCACCGACCTGGTGAAGACCTCCGCCGACCCGAAGGGTGAGAAGGTCCTGGGCACCCTCAACAACTGCTCCGGTGGCGTGACCCCGTGGAACACCATGCTCTCTGGCGAAGAGAACTTCGACCAGTATTTCGCCGGTGGCGATGTCAAGGATGAGAAGGCCGCTGAATCCCTCAAGCGCTTCGGCATCGAGGAGGGCCCGTCCGAGCGTAAGTGGGAAAAGTACGATGACCGCTTCGACGTGACCAAGGAGCCGAACGAGCCGAACCGCTTTGGCTGGCTCGTGGAGATCAACCCGCTGGACCCGAAGTCCACCCCGATTAAGCACACCGCTGTGGGCCGCTTCAAGCACGAGGCCGGCAACATCCACATCACCAAGGATGGCACCGTGGTCTGCTACTCCGGCGATGACTCCCGCTTCGAGTACGTCTACAAGTTCGTCTCCTCCAAGAAGTACAAGGAGGGCGACCTGAAGCACAACATGACCATCCTGGACCACGGCACCCTGTACGTGGCCAAGATGGAGGGCAACTCCCCGGAGAAGGAAATCGACGGCTCCGGCGTCCTGCCGGAGGACGGTGCTTTCGACGGCACCGGTGAGTGGGTCAAGCTGCTGACCTCCGATACGGAGAACAACAAGTTCGAGTCCCACGTGGACGGCATGTCCGCCGAAGAAGTCGCCGTCTTTACCCGTGAGGCCGCCGATAAGGTGGGTGCCACCAAGATGGACCGCCCAGAGGACGTTGAGGTTCACCCGGAGACCGAGAAGGTCTACATCGCACTGACCAACAACAAGTACCGCGGCGCCACCGGTGAGAACGCCAAGAAGAACAAGGAAGACGCCAAGGAATGGGCTCCGGTCAAGGAGAACAAGAACGGCCTGGTCATGGAGCTCGAGGATGACCACGCCGGCGAGAAGTTCACCTGGAACCTCTTCCTGGTCTGTGGTGACCCGCGTGAGGCCAGCACCTACTTCGGTGGCTTTGATAAGGAGAAGGTCTCCCCGATTTCCTGCCCGGATAACCTGGCCTTCGACAACCACGGCAACCTGTGGATCTCCACTGACGGCAACGCGCTGGACTCTAACGACGGCCTCTACGCCGTGACCACCGAGGGCGAGACCCGCGGCGAGCTCAAGTGCTTCCTCACCGTCCCGGCGGGCGCGGAGACCTGTGGCCCGATCGTCGACGATGACCGCGTCATGGTCAACGTTCAGCACCCGGGCGAGTCTGATGACGCCACCTTCGACAACGCCACCTCCCACTGGCCTGATGGCGGTAAGTCCACCCCGCGCCCGGCCGTGGTTGTGGTGTGGAAGAAGGGCGGCAAGATCGGTACCGAATAAGGCACCGACGTTGCGTAGTGCGCACTCTTAGGCGGTGCGCAGCTGCGCCTCCAGCACCTCCTGTGCAAAGTCCCACAACGGGGTTGCAACGCCAGCCTTGACGCCCATGCGTCGGATCGCTCCGACCTGGGCGTCCAATTCATTCGGCAGTCCTTCCTTGATATCGCGCTGCATCGAAGACGTACTGTCCGGGTGCTGCTGGCGGGCAAATTCCATGGTCTGCTCCACCACGTTCTCTGGCAGCTCCACGCCGAGTGCGCGCCCGACGGCCTCGACTTCCCGCATGAATGCCTCGAGCTGGCCGGGGATTTCCTGGCAGAGGTAACCGATAGGTTTATCCACCAAGGCGCCCAAAGTGCCTGTCGGGGTGACGAACATGGCTTTCGACCAGACGTCGACAAGCGCGGCGTCGTGGAACTTGCTGGAAGCCCCCGCCTCTTTCAGCGCTGCCGACAGCTCCTCGCCCGTGCGGCGCAGTGACTCCGGCGCATCAGCACTCAGCGGACCAAAGGCCAAAGCCAAGGGCCCCGGGTTGCGCTTGATCTGCGCCGGCCCCAGACGCGTGGCGTAAACGCGAGCGACACCAGCGAGGATGTTTTCCTCCCCGAATTCCTCGGCCGCCAGGTACGGAATCTCTACTGAATTGTGCGTGGTCACCACCGGGATTCCCTGCAGGGCCTCGCGGTCCTCCGCGCTTCCAAAGGTCTCGTTGCCCGGCAGCGCCTTCGACGCGATAATCGCCACGTCCAATCCGCCCAAGAGTTCTTTGACCTCAGCAAAGGTGTGGGCAGCCGGGACCTTTATGACCTCGGTGGTGGTGGGTTCCGCGTGGGCGTCGATCAGCGTCACGCCCGTCTCCCCCAGCACCCGCAAGGTCTCACCGCGAGCGACGAAGGCGACGTCGTGGCCCGCTGCTTTCAGTTTTCCGCCAAAGTATCCGCCGATGGCGCCGGCTCCCAGAATTCCAATCTTCATGTCTCCAACCTAGCTGGTGGAGACCTGCGCCACAGACTTTTATCCGCGCTGTTCTAAGTTACGGAAGCCAATGCCCAACGGCACGCCCGCGTTATCGATGAGCCGCACGCCGCCAATGGTGGCGGCGATAAAGAGGCGGGCATCGCCCTCTGCTGGGGCTTCACCCAGGTCGCGTCCGCGCAGCTCCACGTACTCCGGCTCGACGCCCGCGGCGGCCAACACTTCACGTGCCACACGGACAACTTCCTCGGCTCCGGATTCCGCCGCGTACGCACCGGCGGTGAGTGCCGCTGACAAGGCGCTGGCTTGCTCACGGGCCTCCGGTGCGACGTCGGCATTGCGCAGGCTCATCACCACCCCATCGGGCATACGCACCGAGGGCACGCCCTGCACACGCGCCGCAATGTGGAGGTCCGTAAAGGCCTGCTGGGTGGCCACGAGCAGCTCGTAGTCCTTCTCCCCCATGAACACATCGCTGGGACCCAGCGCGCAGGTCAGCGCCACAATGCGGGTCAGCTCCGCGCTCACGTCCTCCATGCCGTGGTCGGGTGCAAGGACCCGCGTGCGCTGACTCTGCTGGTCGTAGCGCCACACCACATCAACCCCATCGAGGGAAGAGATGTCCGTCTCCGGGTCCACTGCCACGACCACGATGCCACCGCGCACGCGTTGTGCTGCCTGCACGAGTGCCAGGTGCCCGGCGTGAATATCGCGGCCGAGTGGCACCAGCACTACGCGCTTGCCGGTCTTGCGGTAGGCGCTGCCGACCATGCGGATGCGCTCGTTGTCCTCCACTAGGAGTTGCTCTGCCACGGCGCTTCCTTTCTTACTGCCCACAGTTCCAGTTCTTCCATGTTCTTCTTCTCACCCACCATGCGGGCGACGTCGCGGTAGTTGCGCGCCATGCCCAGCTCCACGGCGGCGGGGTAAGCATCGATGATGTCGCCAGCGTCAAGGTCGAAGGAACTGCCCATAAAATCTTCGATAATCCCCGCCTTAAGCGCCGCCCACGCGCTGAGTTCACCGAGCATCTCCGCGTAGTACAACCGCGCGGCTCGCTCGGCACGTTGTGCCGCCGGCACCGTTTCTGCAGTTTGGTGAATCTCCGAGAGCAGCAACCCAATGACGGTCTCCGCCACCTCATCGAGGGTGCCCACCGCGTAGGAGTCGCCCAGGGGAGCTGCGGCAATCGTCAGGCACCCGCGCGTTTCCAGCTCATCAAGGGCTTCCACCCCAGCCAGCAATGAGGTGTGGATGACGATTTGCTTGGGGCGCACGTGCTTTTCGACGTCCCCCACTGCCCCCTCCAGCTCCCTCGCCGTCGCGGCGAGAATCAGCGCATCGAAGCGGTCCAGCTGGGCGGGGTCCTCAAGCTTCTCAATGGTGTGGCCAGCCATCTCCAGACGGAGGGCGAAGTTAATGCCGGCTCGGGAATTACCCCAGACCGCCACTCGCATGCGCGGAGCAGACATCTACTTCTTCACGTCCTTGTTCTGCTGTTCTTTCCGGCGCTTGCTACGCGCCATGAGTTCAGCCACGGAGACCGCGCCCTCGCGGTGTTCATCGCTACGACGGCGGCCACGGGTGTCGGGCTGTGCGGTATCTGCTTCCGGCTTGCGGTGGCGGTGGTGCGGCTGCTGCGCGGGGCTAGCATCCTCCTTGACGTGCTGCGCACCCGCAGCACCCTGGTTCCACTGCACGGCCTGGAAGCTATCGGTCTTGAACTCCGGCGCCTTCTGCTGCGACCGAGTCTGGGGCTTCGACTGCTGCGGCTTCTGCTCGGTGCGCGCCTGCGGCTTCTCTGCCTTTGCCTGTGGCTTGTCATCCTTGGGCTGGGGCTTGTCGGCCTTTGGCTGAGGCTGAGGCTGCGGTGCTCCCATAGGGCGAAACGCCGGAGGACGGCCCTGCGACGGCTGCGGTGCGCCGAACGGGGATGGTGCCGGGCGGGTGCCCTGCTGATCCGCGGGCTGCTCCGCGGGTTTCGCGGCAGACTGCTCGGCTGGCTTCGGAGTGGGTTGCTGAGCAGGCTTCGCGGCTGGCTTCGCCGCCGGCTGCTGGGCGTTGGCACGGGCGTTATCCGCCAGCAGATTGTCCAGCGGGTTGCTCACCGGGTGGGTCGGCTGCGAGCCGAGGCGGCCTGCGACGGCGTCGGCAGACGGCGCGCCGCCGGACTTCTGGGTGAAGTTCACGTTGGGGGCATCGCCGCGCTCATCCACGCCAGCGCCGCCAGCCTTGCGCTCCAGCTCCTGGATGCGGCGAGCCTCCGCATACAGGGCGGCCGGCTCGTAGACCCACTCGCGCCCGGAGATCTCCTCGATCTGGGTGCGGATGGCTTCCAGCTCCGATCGGATCTCCGCCAGGACCTTGCTGTTATCCGCGCTCGAAGCACCGGAAGCGGTCAAGGTGGATGCGGCATGGGCGCGCTCCACCGCCAGAAGCTCCTTGGCCTCATGGGCCTGACGGCGATAGCGCACCACCAAGAAGAAGCCCAACACCGCGGCCCACAGGGCAGCCAGCAGGGCAATCTTCAGTGCGTTCGCCGAACCCGAAATCAACATGACCAGGCTGGCGATGACCGCGAGGATGACGAGGATGATAAGCCCAATAGAACCAGCATCCGTCTTCGAACCGTCCTGGGAAGACTCCGCCGTTGTCGGTGGCTGAGAGTCCGGCTGCGCAGAAAACTGGGTGGTCGGGCGATCATCCGGGGCCGACTCGTACTGGGGATCAGGGGCGTGGTGCGGGCTCGTCATGCCCACTAACTTACCGCTTGTGCCCCATCAGTTGGAGGTGGCACCTCGCAGTGTCGCTCCAACACCACTCCGGCAACACACATCGCGGCACCGCCCAGCGCCGAAGACACCACCCCGGCCAGGTCACCAGCCGCAGCGACGAGCTCACCGGCGCGCGGCACCACGTAGACCGCCATGCCAGCATAGGCCCCGCCCACGATGGCCCCGGTCCACGCCGAGGCTTTGCCGACAAGCAGGAATTGCGCGATGGTCATGGGATTGAGCTGCGAGTTATCCAGGCCGATACCGTGCTCGTCCTCCTTGGCACCGCGCACCTTGAGCGTCAACAGCACGCACACCAGCGCCATAGCCCACAGAGAAATCGATACGGTTGCCGGAATGGCCAGCATGGAGCCATAAAAGCGGGTGGTGAGGGTGGCAGCCGCCGCAGCCACGAAGAGGGCGGTGCCGACAAGCGCGCCAATCGACGTCCTCGTCATTACTCCCCCAGTTCCTTCACCGCAGCGACCTCGTCCTCATCGAGGTCGGCGATGAGCTCGCGCACCGGGGTGCCGTTGAGCTCCGCGTGCTCATCCGCGGCCAACCACGGCACGAGCACGAAGGCCCGCTCGTGAGCATAAGGATGCGGCAGAATAAGTTCCGGATCTTCGGAGGTCACGCCGTCTATCTGCACGACGTCCACGTCCAGGGTGCGAGGACCCCAGTGCCGCACCCGCACACGCTCAGCGGCCTCCTCCAGCTTCTGGCCACGGCGTAGCAGCTCCAGCGGGGTGCAGTCCACGTCCACGATGAGCACCGCGTTGAGGAATTCATCTTGGTCGGTCACGCCCCACGGCGGGGTGGCAAAGACTGGAGAGGCAGCGACGGTCTCCTCAGCAAACTCGTCAAAGACGGTCTGCAGCAGCGCGCAGCGGTCTTCCATGTTGGAGCCGATAGACAGCACGGCGCGCATTAGCCTGCCATCCTCTTTCGGGAGCGGCGGGCCACGACTGCCACGTCCGCGAAGGTGCGCGGGATGGGCGCCTTCGGCTTGTGGATGGTCACCTCGATGGCATGGAGAATCCCGAAGCGCTGCATCGCGGTCTCGGCGACCTCCTCAGCCACCGTCTCGATAAGGTCCCGGGAGGGGCCCTCGACGATGTCCGCGGCGACGTCGGCAAGCTCGGCGTAATTCACCGTGCGGGACAGGTCATCCCCGATTCCCGCGGTGTCCAACCAACAGGTGATATCCACGATGAAGGGCTGCCCCGTCTTCTTCTCTTCCTCGAAGACGCCGTGGTAGCCAAAGCACTCCAGGCCGGTGAGTTCAATGCGATCCGCCATGTTTTATGCCTTTCCCAAAGAAGTGGACACCACTGTTCCGCCGTCCGCGCCGTTGGCGTAGCTGCCGGAGGCATGCGCGCCGCCGGTGTAGGCCGCGCCCGCGTTCCAGGCCGCGGCGACATCCACGGCATCGCGCGAGACTTCCACCTCGTGCACGCGCACGCCCCACGCACCCATCTGCGCAGAGATGGCGGTGACGGCCGCGGTGGCCGGGTCCGCGAGCAGCGGGCTGGACTCGGCGCCGCGATCTTCCCGGATGGCGGCGAGGAAGCGCTTGCGGGACGCGCCCACCAACAGCGGGAACTCGCCCTGGAGGAACTCCGGCAGAGCCTTGAGCAAAGCCCAGTTATCCTGCGGGGACTTGGCAAAACCCAGGCCCGGATCCACGACGATATTGTCGTGGCTAACACCGGCCTGCAGGGCGTTATCAGCGAGCTTCGCCAGGGACTCGTGGACATCGCGCACCACATCCCCGCCATGGTCGGCCACACCGGCGGCCGAGCCGAACTGGACGGTGCGCCAGTGCATGAGGCAGACCGGCAGGCCGGTTTCGGCCATGGTGCGGTACATGTCCGGGTCGGCCGCACCACCGGAGACGTCATTGATCATGTCCACGCCGGCCTCCGCAGCGGCTTGAGCAACCGAGGCCCGCATCGTGTCCACCGAGGTCTTAATCCCCTCCTCGCGCAGCGCCTTGATGACGGGCACGACGCGGCGTTCTTCCTCCTCGGCAGCCACGCGCACCGCACCCGGGCGGGTGGACTCACCGCCGACATCGATCATGTCCGCGCCGCAGGCGACAAGGTGGCGGGCGTGGGTAAGTGCATCGTCGATGTTGATCCAGCGCCCGCCGTCGGAGAAGGAGTCCTCGGTGACATTGACGATGCCCATGACCAGCGTGCGGCCGGGAACGGTGAGATCACTGACTGCCATTGCTGCTAGCTCCTAATCAGGCTCATGACCTCCGCGCGGGAGGCCGCATTCTTCTTGAATCCGCCGCGCACCGCGGATGTCGTCGTGGTCGCCCCCGGCTTGCGGATACCGCGCATGGCCATGCACAGGTGCTCGCACTCGATGACGACGATGACGGACTGCGCGTGGAGGACCTCCACCAGCGCATCGGCGATCTGGCTGGTGAGGCGCTCCTGGACCTGCGGGCGCTTTGCGTACATGTCCGCCAGGCGAGCCAGCTTGGACAGGCCGGTGACGTGGCCGTCGGAGCCAGGGATATAGCCGATGTGCGCCGTGCCGTAGAAGGGCACGAGGTGGTGCTCGCAGGTGGAATAGATGGGGATATCGCGCACGAGGACGAGCTCTTGGTGCTCCTCGGCAAAGGTCTTGTGCAGGACCTCAGTCGGGTCCTGGTGGAGACCTGCGAAGACCTCGGCATAGGCGCGGGCCACGCGGGCCGGGGTCTCGCGCAGGCCCTCGCGGTCGGGGTCCTCGCCCACTGCGATGAGCAGCTCGCGGATGGCTGCTTCGGCGCGCTCGTGGTCGAAGTCGCGCTGCGCCGGGATGTTATCGCTCATTGGTGTCGCCATCCTTGTACGGGTTGTTGCGGTGTTCATGTTCTCCCCAGCCGGGAGCGCCCCAGGCGTGCTCCTCCGGCTTGGCGTGGCGGCCGCGGCGTTCCGGTTCGCGCGGTTGCGGCTGGGCTTCCGGCTGCGGTGCAGCGGCATTCGGCACACGCGGAATCTCTTGGGTGTCCTCGTGGTTAGGGCCGGCCTGTTCTGGGGCCACGGTCTCCTCTTGCGCCCCATCGCTGGCGGCCTCGTCTGCGCTGAGCTCGCGGCCGGTGGGCTCGGTGATATCGGACTCGCCGAAGAAGGTATTGCCCTTCTCCGGATCCACAAAGTCGCCTGCGTGCTGGCCAAAGCTGAAGCCGATCTCCTCGACCGGCGCCGCCGATGTCGCGGCGGCGCCATCGGCCTCCCCGCCGTTTTCCTTCGCGCGCTCGAGCTCCGCGTGGCGGCGCGCGCGGGCGGCACGGGAGGCGTCGAGAAGCGTCATGCGCTTCGGCAGCTCCTCACCGCGCTCCTGGGCAAGCTCCACCGGGGTCTTTACCGGCTCGCGGCCGGCCTGGCGCGGGAAGCGGGCGTCCTCGTTCGGGAAGACGTCGAAAGCCTCGCGCGGCTCAATGCCTTCGAAAATGCCCTCGAGGTCCGGGCGGCGCAGGGTTTCCTTCTCCAAGAGCATCTCGGCGAGCTTATCCAGGTAGTCGCGGTGCTCGGAAAGGATGTCATAGGCCTGCTGGTGCGCGCGGTCCAGCAGGTAGGCCATCTGCTCATCAATCTTGGCGGCCACGGCATCCGAATAGTCGATGGAGCCACCGCCGCCGGCGGCATAGGCGAAGGGATCGCCCTGCTCCTTGCCGTACTTGACGGTTCCCAAATCCGGGCTGAAGCCATACTCTGTGATCATGGAGCGCGCAATCTTGGTGGCGTGCTCAATATCCGAAGAAGCGCCGGTGGTGGGTGCTCCGAACACGAGTTCTTCCGCGGCGCGCCCGCCCATGGCGAAGACGAGGCGTGAGAACAACTCATCGCGGGTGTACATGCCCTTATCGTCTTCCTGCGCGGTCATGGCATGGCCGCCGGTGCGGCCGCGGGCCAAGATGGTCACCTTGTAGACGCGCTCGATATCCTTCAGCGCCCACGCGGACAGGGTGTGGCCGCCCTCGTGGTAGGCGGTGACCTTCTTCTCATGTTCGGAGATGATCTTGCCCTGGCGGCGCGGGCCGCCGACGACGCGGTCGGTGGCCTCCTCCAGCGCGTCATAGGTAATGACGTTGCCGCCGATGCGGGCGGTGAGCAGGGCAGCCTCGTTGAGCACGTTGGCCAGGTCCGCGCCGGACATACCGGCGGTGCGCTTGGCCAGCTGCGCCACATCCACTTCCTTAGCCAGCGGCTTGTCCTTGGCGTGCACGCGCAGGATTTGCTCGCGGCCGGCCAGGTCCGGGTTGGTCACCGGGATCTGGCGGTCGAAGCGTCCCGGGCGCAGAAGCGCAGGGTCCAGAATGTCGGGGCGGTTGGTGGCAGCGATGAGGATGACGCCTTCGCGGTCACCGAAGCCATCCATCTCCACGAGCAGCTGGTTCAGCGTCTGCTCGCGCTCATCATGGCCACCGCCGGTGCCGGAACCACGCTGGCGACCCACAGCGTCAATCTCATCGACGAAGATGATGCACGGGCTGTTCTGCTTGGCCTGCTTGAACAGGTCACGCACGCGGGAGGCACCCACGCCGACGAACATCTCCACGAAGTCGGAGCCGGAAATGGAATAGAAAGGCACGCCAGCCTCGCCCGCGACCGCGCGGGCCAGAAGGGTCTTACCCGTGCCGGGAGGGCCATAAAGCAGCACGCCGCGCGGGATCTTTGCGCCCAGCTCATGGTAGCGCTCCGGATCATCCAGGAAGTCCTTGATTTCCTGCAGCTCATCCACAGCTTCATCCGCGCCGGCCACATCCGCGAAGGTGTTGGTAGGCATGTCCTTGGTCAGCTCCTTCGCCTTGGAACCACCAATGCCGAACATGCCGCCCGCGCCCTGCTGCATGCGGGTCATCATCCAGAACAGCAGCGCGAAGAGAATCAGCATCGGCAGCAGGAAGCTGATCATGGAGCCAATGAAGGAATCCTGTGTGACCTTGGTCTGGTACTTATCCGCACCAGAATCCTTCACCGCGTTGAAGACCTGCTCGGAGGCGCGTGCCGGGTACTTGGCAATGACCTCCTCGATGCCCTCCTGCTCTTCGACCGTTACTGGTTCCTTGAGCTTGAGGCGCAGCTGCTGCTCGCGGTCATCGATCTGCGCTTCCTCAACGTTCTGATCCGCCAGCTGCTGCATGGCCACCGAGGTGTCAACCTGCTTGAAGCTGCGGGCATCGTTGCTAAAGAACGTAAAGGCGTACAGCAGAATGAGAACCAGGCCCGCGATCGAGCCATAGCGAATGATGTTCTTGTTTTTCATTAATTACCTTGCAAATTCGAGGCCTCATGCAAAAAGAGGGCAAGAAAAGACTAGTCGTTGCTGTATACCGCAGGATCCAGTGTGCCCACATACGGCAGGTCACGGTAGCGCTCCGCAAAATCCAGGCCATAGCCCACGACGAACTCGTTGGGGATATCAAAGCCGACGTCGAAGAGATCCAGCTCCGCCTTGACCACCTCAGGCTTGCGCAGCAGCGTCACCACTTCCAGGGAACGCGGCTGGCGGCCCTGCAGGTTGCGGATGAGCCAGGACAAGGTCAGGCCGGAATCAATGATGTCTTCCACGATGACCACATCGCGGCCCTCAATATCGCGGTCCAGGTCCTTCAGAATCCGCACCACGCCCGAGGAGGAAGCTGAGTTGCCGTAGGAGGAGACCGCCATGAACTCCAGCTGGGACGGAATGGTGAGTTTGCGGGCAAAGTCCGTTAGGAAGAAGACCGCACCCTTAAGCACGCAGACCAGGATGAGGTCATCATCGGTGTTGCTGTATTTCTCGGACACGCGATCCGCCATCTCTTGGATGCGCGCCTGAAGATCGTCTTCGGCGACGAGAACGTTTTTGATGTCCTCTCCATAAGGATGGGCGGGGACGGCTGAATCATAGGTGTCGTGCACGTGAGCGCTCCTTTGCTGACCGAGGCAATAGTGACAGTTTGCCACCAACGCGTGCGACTTCCAACCTTGTACCTTTCTTTTCGCTGCGGACGGCGACAGGGCCTTGGCCATGCCACTGTGTGCACAGGGCATCGATGCCGCGCACCGCCTCGCGCGTCACCTCTACCCCTTCTTCGCGCAGCCACGCGGCGATCGCCCGGCGGCGCTTCGGTTCCGGGAGGGCTGCCAGCTCGGCGCAGTCGGAGGTGGGGGGTGGGCTCAGGAGGGCGTCGTCAAGCGCGGCGTCGTGGGCTGCCTGGGCTAGGGCCGGGACTGGGTCTCCGCCCACGATCTCCTGCAGGCGCGGGAGAATCTCGCGGCGCAGCGCCACGCGCCGGAAAGACGCATCCTGGTTCTGGGGGTCCTGCCAGACCTCCAGCCCCAGCTCCGCGCAGGCGGCCTCGGTCTGGGCGCGGCGCACGCTCAGCAGGGGGCGCACAACGCGCACGCCCTCCACCTCGGAACGCTCGCGCATGCCCGCGACCTTCCCCCGCAGAGCGCCTAGCAGCAGGGTTTCGGCCTGGTCATCGGCGGTATGCGCCACCGCCACCTCTTCCCAGGGCGCGAAGGCACGATACCGGGCGGCGCGGGCTTCGGCCTCCACGGAGCCTTGCTTGCCGACGTCCACCCGCAACACCTCCGCCCCCGCTCCCAAGGCGTGGGCCTGCTCGGCAGCCCGGCGCGCCTGCGCGGCCGAGCCTTCCTGTAAGCCGTGGTCGACGCAGAGCGCTGTCACCTCGTGTCCTTCGGCCACGAGAGCGGCGGTCAGCGCCAAGGAATCGGCCCCGCCGGACAAGCCCACGGCGATGGCGCGTGGCTGCTCACCGACCACGGCGCGGGCGGCGACGCGGCACGCCAAAAAGTTGGGGCTTCTGCGCGGCCAAAAAGGTTTCTTAGAAGTCATGGAGGGCAGCGGCGAGAGCATCTTGGGCTTGGCGGGCGGAGGTGACTTCGCCGTCGTTGACTAAGAAGGCGAAGGCGTACACGCGACCCGACTGGCCCTGGGCGGTGCCGGTCAGCGCGGAGGTTCCCGTGAGGGTGCCGGTTTTGGCGCGAACGTACCCGCGGGCCGGCGAATCGGGGTAGCGCTGGTAGAGCGTGCCCTCACCGCCGGCGAGGGGCAGGTAGCCCAACAGCGGGCGCAGCTCCTCGGTGGCTACGGCCTGGTCCATGATGTGGGCGAGTACGTCGGCGGGGATGCGGTTATCGCGGGACAGGCCGGAACCGTCTTTGAGGGTGATGTCGCTGATGTCGATGCCGTGGCCTTTAAGCACGTCGAGCATGGTTTTCGTGGCGCCCTCGAAACTTGCTTCCGCGCCCTGGCTGACGGCCAGCTCGCGGGCGATGGCCTCCGCCATGACGTTATCGGAATCCTTCACCGCTTCCTGGGCGCGCAAAGCCAACGGCTCAGATTCTGTAGCTGCGATGACCTCGGTGTTCTCGGGCGCTGAGCTCGTGTCCGCCTTGTCGGTTCCCAGGCGGGAGGCCAACGCGCGGGCGACGTCGAGGGCCGGCTCGTGGGAGCGCGGAACGTCGCCGGTCTTCTCCCCAATGCGCCCACCGTAGAGCATGGCCGGCTGGATGGGGGCGACGAAACCGCCGTCAATATTGTCATCATCCCAGCCCGGTGCCTGGTCGGGCCCGGCCCAGATGGACGTGTCGATGGAGACCCGCGTGACGGTATCCATCTTCTGCTGAATCTGTTCCGCCAGCTCATCGAGGCGCTCGTCCGTCAGCCAGACATCGCCGGCGGCCTTGATAACGATCTCGCCCTCGTGCTCACCTGCGACCACTTCGGTGGTCAGGCGCTCTTCTTCGTCGAGCTTGAGCGTAGCCGCGGCGAGGGTGAGGACCTTGGTGGCGGAGGCCGGGGTCAGCGGCTTTGCGGGCTCGCGCTCCCACAGCACGTCCTGGGTGGTGGTGTCGATGATCTGCCCGCCGAAAGTGGCTAGAGCCTTGTCCTTGCCTAGCTCATCCAACCTGGCTTTGAGCGCGGCGGCGTCGATATCACCGGGCTCGACGGGCTGGACCAGTGTTGTGGGTTCTTCCTGTTTATAGGGCTGGCCGTGGTCCAGGTGATCGTAGGTGCGCTGGATTTCTACGCCCAAGGCGGCCGTCGCCGCCACGGCTCCCGCCGTGACGAGGGCCGCAGTACTCCACCAGACATGCTTCGCTTTCATCGCCCTTTAGACTAGCGCGGTAGACTAAGCGGAGCACATGCCAACCTATTAGTTATGGAGGATTCAGCCGTGAGCGTTGAAGTAACCATCGAGATCCCTAAGGGCTCCCGCAACAAGTACGAGATCGACCACGAGACCGGCAAGGTCCACCTCGACCGCTACCTGTTCACCCCGATGGCCTACCCGGCTGACTACGGCTTCATCGACCACACCCTGGGTGAGGACGGCGACCCGCTGGACGCACTGGTCATCCTCCCGGAGCCGGTCTTCCCCGGCGTTGTCGTGGAGGCTCGTGTCCTCGGCGTGTTCAAGATGACCGACGAGGCCGGTGGCGACGACAAGCTGCTCGCCGTCATCGATGACCCACGCTGGGAGCGCTACCAGGACATCGACGATGTGGAGCAGCACATCAAGGATGAGATCGAGCACTTCTTCACCCGCTACAAGGACCTGGAGCCGAACAAGGAAGTTACTGGCTCCGGCTGGGGCGACAAGGCTGAGGCAGAGAAGATCCTCGAAGAGGCTAAGGCTCGCTTCAAGTAAGCCGCCACGGTCCGCACGTTGAGGGACGTTTCGATCAAATAGGGGCCCAAAACCAAGGGTTTGAGAGGCCTTAGTTGATCGAAACGTCCTTTTTCTTTGTCACCGCGACAACTCCTCATTCGTGACGTACGATTCGATCAAATAGGGGGCCGAAAACAGCGGTTTCTGGGGGCTTAATTGTTAGAACCGTACTCATCGGGGGCACATGGAGATTTTCGAGGGACGCGCGGGGACTCGCCGCGCTGCTAACGGCCGAGCAATCAAGATTTGTCGCGGTCTGTACTTATCTGCGGTGCCAACGCCGCGCGAGCTCGCTGAAGTCGTCTCACGGCGTTGGCCGGACTCAGCCTTGGACGGCTATTCCGCAGCTCAGCAATATCTTGGCCAAGAGCTGACCTACCCACTTTATTTTCTGCGCGCAGGAACGATGGCATCGAGCACGTATTTTCGCAGCCGGCGGGCACGGCCTAAGGCGCTGGGCAGCATGAACGGGGTGAACGTCTGCAGCCCGCTGCAATGTATTGAGGCGATGGCGCAGGAGGATGCCGTGGCCTTCATCGAGGCCTTCTTCGCCGGGCCGCACGGGCGCTCGCGCATCGAGACCGAACAGCTGGACTTTCGCCGCCTGCCCAAGCACACGCGTGAGGTGTTGGAAAAGGCCATCGTCGGGGCGGATAGCAAGCCGGAGCGCGACCTCACCCGGGGCCTTGAGCCCCACGCCAAAGTCCGCAACAACGTGCGGATTGGGCCCTACCGCTGGGACTTGGTGCTCGAGGAGCACAAGGTGGCCATCGAGGTGGACGGCTACGCCTATCACAAAGGCGAGAACCGACAACGTTTCGAAATCGACCGCCAAAAGCTGAACGACGCCGTCCAGCGCGGCTATCGGCCCCTCCACTTCACCGCCGCCACGATTGAGCACCACCTTGACGTCGCTGTTCACCAGGTCCTCGCAGTTATCAAAGGGCGGGGCGAGTTCGTCGCCCCGCCCTGGAAGTGGCACCACTACTGGCGGTGGGAGCGCGAGCGTTGGGCAGGCTAGCGTTGCGGCTGAACAGCAGCAACGTGCCGACAACGAACCGGGCTGGCTAACGCTGCGGCTTACTAACACTGCAGCTAACTAACTGCAGCGGGAAGCAAGCCATCCGTCGAGCTCGGATTCGGGTGCATCGGGAGCGATGGGATCCTCGGCGAACTCCTCGCCCGTGCGCGCCTTGTCCTTGGCCGTGGTGAGCATGAGCGAGCGGCCGTCCGGATAGTCCAGGACCACGTTGGCGGAGGCGTAGCCGGCGGTCGGCTTGCCAAAGGTCCGTGTGTTGTCCAGCCCGCGGAAGGCCAGGAGGGTGGCTTCGGCGGAGGAGGCGGTCTCGTCGTCGGTGAGCACGGCGACGGGAATGTTCAGCTTGCCGCCCGACGTGGTGGTGGGCGTGCCACCGCCGGTAACGGAATTACCGTCGATGACCACGTCAGAAGTAGTCATTCGGCTGACGAAGGAGAGGGCGGTGCCATCCGGCAGAAGGGGGCTTAAGCCCGCGTACATCGGGCCCATGTCCCCGCCGTCATTGCCGCGCAGATCCACCACGGCAGCACAGGCCTCCGGGTGAGAGGTCAGACCGTGGGCCAAAGTGTCGGCGTAGGCTTGGCCGTCATCGTGGCGGCCGATGGAGGGCACGGTAGCGCGCAAGACGCCATCGTTGAAGTCAACCGAAGGCTCAGCGCTTTCGGCGGCCTTTTCCTTTTCGGTGCTAAAGACTTTGGAGTGCTTGCCACCGGCAGCGTTGATGGCGGCATCGAGGAGCTCAGCGTTCGTGGGGTCCGCTTTGAAGGCCTCGCGGGCGCGCTGGAATTCTTCGCTCTCGCCATAGATTCCGGAGATCGCGGCAGTATCCACCATCGCAGTGTTGATGCGCTTCTCGCTGGCATTGAAGAGGAAGTAGGGCTTGCCCAGCAGCGCCCCGCCATAGGAGGGGCCGAAGAAATACACGGCCGCGGCCACAGCAACAAGAGCAACGAGAAAGAGTCCGCCGAAGATTTTCAGTACCGTTTTCATTCTTTTCGACCTCCAGTCCGCAGCACGTAGCCGCGCAGGGGTTCAACAAGGACAATGGCAAGCAGCGTGACCAGCCAGCCTATGGCCAAGAAACCGAAGGCCATGAGCAGACGGCCAAGAACGTCGACATCGCTTTGCTCGACACTGGAGAAGAACATCAGTGAGGCGATCCCACCGCCGAAAAGGAAGCCGAAGAAGCTCAATCCCACCACAGGCCCCATGATGGTCAGGGCACCGGAGCGGAACTGGAAACCGCGCGGCACACCCATGAGATCCAGAGAGCGGATGAGTTCCTTGTCTTCGAAGATGCCGGAGACCTGCCCCAGGATGATGGACATGGTGGTCAGCGTGAAGCCGAAGATGAGGGTTAATAAGACGCCTGTGGAGATGTCCTTGAACACCACGTTCATCCCCGGGTCCTCATTGAGAACCATGGCCAAGGCATCAGAGCCTAGGGGCGCGGCAACGAGGAATCCGGCTAGGTAGCCGAAGAAGCCGATGGCAGCACTCCGCTTCCATGCCGGGCGCGCATTGCCCGCTACTCGCTGGCAGGCCACGAAGTGCGCGTTTCCAGGGAAGAGGGACATGATGTACGCGCCGAGCTGCAGGATGAAGGGAGAAATGAGGTTGATGCTCATCACCATGCCGAACATGACCACGATGACCATGGCGGTCGGCGGGCCCGCCTTGCCGGAAAGCAGCACACCACCGATACCCGCGATGATGAGGAAGGCGATGACGCGCCACCAGCGGTAGGCCGCGGGCATCTGGCGCTTGGCGACGCCCAGCGGGCTCACGCGCACGCGCTGCATGCCGACGAGTGCGGCGCCGATGGCCAGCAGGAAGAGCACGCCGGCCACAGCGAGGTAGCCCCACCACGGGAGGAGAATCTCGGATACAGCAATAGAACGCATCTGGAAATCCACCTGCGTAAAGACCGGCGCGATGAGCAGGCTGATAAGCCCACCGAGCACGATGCCGAGGATGGCTTGCAGACCGGTCTCCACGATGGCCATGCGCTCCACCTGGCGGGAGCTCAATCCCAGAAGGCGCAGGGTCGCCAGGCGCTGCTCCCGGCCGGAGGCACCGAGGACGGCGGCTTGGGCTGTGAGGTTAAACAACGCCGGAAGAATGAAGGCGCAGGCCAGCAGAGCCAGGGCAAACCACGGGTAGAGGAAGGCCTCCATCTCGTCGCCGAAAGCCTCCTGCAGAGCGGGTGCAGCCTCCTCAACGTGCTGGGCACGCTCCCAGAACATCCAGGTACCGCCCGCAACCAGGAAGGCGATGGCGGAACCAATGGTCAGGCTCACAATAGCCAGCAAGGAAACAATTCCCGTGCCCGAGCGCGCGCGAATCGATTCGCGCTGCAGGTCAAAGACTAAAGTCGTGGTGTTCATCGGATCACCTCGAGGCGGCGGTCGTCGTGGATGATGCCATCGCGAATCTCCACGCGGCGCTGCATCCAGTCGGCCACCTTCGGGTCGTGCGTGACCATGACCAGGCTGGCGCCCGACTGTCGCACGATGGTGGTCAGCATCTGCATGACCTCGTGGCCCGTGGACTGATCCAGCGCACCGGTCGGCTCATCGGCGAAGACCACGCCCGGGGAAGCCACCAGCGCACGCGCAATGGTCACGCGCTGCGCCTGACCACCAGAAACCTGCGCCGGGCGGCGCTCCGCCAAACCACCCAAGCCCAGCTGGTCCAGCAGCTGCATCGCGCGCTTGCGCGCAGCACCGCGCGAGACCCCGTTGAGCATCGCGGGCAGCGCCACGTTGTCCACGTTGCTCAGCTCCGGAAGCAACTGGCCATCTTGGAAGACGAAGCCGAAGTTGCGCAGGCGGAGGCGGGAGCGGGGGCCGTCGCCAAGCGCGGAGAGCTCGTCATCCCCGTAGCGCACGCTGCCGTGCGTGGGGGTCAGCACGCCGGACATGCAGTGCAACAGCGTGGACTTGCCGGAACCAGACGGCCCCATGACCGCCACGAGCTCGCCCGGTTCAATGTCGAGGGAGATTCCGGCGAGCACCGGGCCGCCGCCGAAATCCTTGGTGATGTCTGTCAGGGAAAGTGTCTGTGCCATGTCTCTCATTTCACCGTCTCGGGCCCTCATAAAGAACAGTCCTAGCGTTGCTCTTTAAGGTAGTGCCAGCACTACCCCTGTAGTCGGTAGCGCCCGTTATGCTGAAAGCCGTGTTCCGAAGAAAACCCCAGCCCACCAACCATGAGCAACAGCAGGCGCAGAAGATTGCACAGCTCACGGCCTCGCGCCGCGCCATCGCGGACGCCTATGAGGTGGAGCGCGCCCGCATCGAGCGCGACTTGCACGACGGCGCGCAGCAATACCTCGTGGCCGCGAGCATGAAGTTGGGGGAGGCTCTTCTCGACGCCCCCTCTGAAATTGCCGAGCTTCTCACCGCTGCCAAGCAGGACGTGGACCGCGGCCTGCACTCCCTGCGCGCCACGGTGCACGGCATCCACCCACAGGTGCTGCAGGATCACGGTTTGGTCGCCGCGCTTGCCGACGTCTCCTCCTCCCACGGCCCCCACGTCAGCGTCTTCGCCCCGCATCCTTTGCCCAAGCTTTCCGCCTCCGTGCTGGCCTGCGGCTACTTCTTCGGCACGGAGGCTTTGACCAACGCGGCCAAGCACGCGCCCGGCGCGCCGGTGTCTGTTTTAGTGATCGCGGATGATTCGCTGCGCATCACCGTGGTGGATGAGGGCCCGGGTGGCGCGCAGGTTGTACAAGGTCACGGCTTGGCGGGGATGGCCGAGCGCCTCGCCGCCTTTGGCGGGGAGATGACGCTGAGCTCTCCCCCGGGCGGGCCCACGAGGCTGGCATGCTCGATTCCACTTCTTCTCGATCGCGGACAGTCAGGAGTTTAAGAAATGAGTTTGAGAATCGTGGTGGCGGATGACTCCGCCATTCTGCGCGAGGGCCTCGCCGGCCTTCTGGAGCGCCGCGGGCATTCAATTGTGGGCCAGGCGGATTCTGCTCCAGCTTTGGAGGCCGTGGTGGATAAGCTGCGCGATGAGCTTCCGGACATCGTCATCACGGACGTGCGCATGCCGCCAGGTATGGGCGATGACGGCTTGAAAGCCGCCGTAAACTTGAGAAATGCATACCCGGGTCTGCCCGTCATGGTGCTCTCCCAGTATGTGGCCCCCGCATATGCGGTGGAACTCTTCGACTCCCCCGATGCCGGCACCGGCTACCTGTTGAAGGACCGCGTCTCCGAGGTACGGGACTTCCTCTCGAGCCTGGACGTGGTGGCCCAGGGCGGCACCGTCATCGACCCCACCGTGGCGCAGGCTCTCATGAGCTCTGGGCGCAGCGGCCTGGGCGAGCTCACCCCGCGCGAGCGCGAGGTCCTCGAGTTGATGTCCCGCGGAAAGTCCAACAAGGACATCGCCGCCGAGCTCGTTTTGTCTTCCGCCGCGGTGGCCAAGCACGTTTCCAACATCTTCACCAAGCTGCGCTTGGACCCCAGCGAAGACAACCGCCGCGTGAAAGCCATTCTGGAGTACCTCTCAGCGCACCGCTAAAGCCCAAGGCAAGCATCAAATGCTGTTGTGAGGCAGCGAAACAGAGCAGACTGCTGTTCATTTGACGCGCGCAATCGTAGCGCGCATGCCGTCTAGCACGCTTCGCCAGTGCTCGAGGCGTGAGTCTTCGGGTGCCGGCCGTGGCTTTCCGTCGAGTTCCACCACCGGGGTAATCCCGTGCAAGGCGTTGAGGGTCCACAACTCCAGCCCCGCAAGATCGGACAGTCCGAGCGTTCTCTTTTCGACGCTCACTTCCTTTCTCACCGCGGCAACCAGCAGAGACTCAGTGACTGACCGCAACCGAGGTGCGTCCATCGTGAGCATCGTGTCTCCATCCCAAGCGATGAGCGCGGCCGTGGTGGTTTCGCAGACGACGCCCTCGTCGGAGATGAGCAAGGTATCGTCCGGCTCACGAAGCTCTGAGAACAGCGCCAGATTCGGCCCCTTGACATGCGGATTTTCCACTGTTGCCGTAGCGCTGTGCAAACGGGTGGTTTTCCGCTGAGTAGGAAGAGGGCGCAACCGAAGTGCGAAACCGCTGGGGCCAGCCTCCAGGCGCGGGAACCACCGGCCTCGGTTGGGCAGGTGTTCCTGGACTGCGTGGAGGAAGGATCGAGGGGAGTCCATCCCCAAGGCCTCTGCACCCGCGGTAAAGCGCTCGCAGTGTAGCTCAAAGCCGCGCACCTGGCCCTCTTCAAGGCGGAAGGAGTCGATGAGCAAGGGCTCGGGAATCGATGGGACGGGAAGAAGGCCACCGGCTTCGAAGCGGTAGCAGTGCTCCCCGGGGAAGGCCTGCCCGCAAAGTTTGAGGAGCGGGGCGGACTTATCCACGATCTCCTGCCACTCGGCATCCGGGTCCGAAAGAGCCAGCACCGCTCCACCAACGCCATAATGCAGTCTCCCGGAATGCAGGACGATGCTGCGGATAGTCATAGCGAAATCAGCGCTGCCATCGCAACCGAGATAGCCGATCGCACCGGAGTACACCCCACGCGGCGCGGCCTCGAGCTCACGGATGATCTCCATGGTGCGGACTTTCGGCGCACCGGTCATAGAGCCACCGGGAAAGGTGGAGCGGAGGACGTCGATAAGCGAGGCATCCGGGCACAACCGAGCAGAAACGGTGGAGACCAACTGGTGCACGGTGGCAAAGCTGCGAACCGCGAAGAGTTCTTCGGCATGCACGGTGCCTGGAATCCCCACACGGGTGAGATCGTTGCGCACTAGGTCAACGATCATGAGGTTTTCCGCGTGATCCTTCGGGTTACTGGCCAGGTCCGCCCGCAGCTGTTCATCGGCGGTGGGGTTGTGGCCACGTGGGCGGGTGCCTTTGATCGGCTCCGAGCAGACGACGCCGCCAGACACTTTAAGGAAGCGTTCCGGGGAGGCGCTAGCCACTGCGAGCTCAGGGAGCACCAACAACGAACGCATCGGCGCGGGCACCTGCTGCCGAAGGCGCTGGTAGAGGGCCAGCGGATCGAGTTCGGCTGCCGCCTCGAGGCTGGTAGTGAGGCAGACTTCGTAGGTCTCACCCGCACTGATGAGCTCTTGAGCGCGGCGGATCTTTTCCTTATAACTGGAGGCGGTATCACGACAGTTCAGCGGGCCAATCGTGCTGGCATCGAGGCGCCGTTGTTGAACAGGTCTGTCGGCGAGTCCTTCAATGAGCCGCCAGGTCTGTGCCAGCCAGGAGGCCGAGGATTTCTCGCAAATCAGTTGCACTCGTTGCCCTTGGATGGCCACCACGCCTGGCGCGCGGAAGAGACCATGAGGGTGGCGTGTGGACAAGCCGCCGAGGGCCTCGTAACCCAGATAGCCGAACACACCTGGAACGCCGAGGCACCCCGCGGGGCGGGAAAAGCGAGGGGGCTCCGCTAGTGCTTCCATTCCCACCATTTCTCCCAACGGTGCAATGATCGAAGTGCCCTCGAACTCTAGCAGCGCCCCTTTGCCGCCTAGGACATCGAAGACGTCGAGGGGGTCGATGGCGAGTAGGCGCTCCTCCACGTGCAGTGGTGGCAGGGGCGCAACTGAGGGGGTGTCGATTTTGACGTCAGGAGATGCCACCTCGTTTGCTTCGGGACAAGCGATAGCCAGGAAGTTCTCGAAGAGCCGGAGACCGTGTTCGCTACAAATCGACTCCGGGTGGTACTGCACGCCCCACCAGCGGCGTTCTTCGCTGCGGCCAGCCATGATGAGGCCATCTGTCGTATGCGCGAGTTCCTTCATACCGGAAGGCAGCTTATCTACCACCAATGAGTGATAGCGCACCACATCGTGACAGGTGGGAATCCCGACATAGAGCGGATCCTCGGAGCAATGTATGGTGCTCACCCGCCCGTGCACAGGCTCTGGGGCCGGAGCGATCCGTGCGCCGAGGTGCTGGGCCATCGCCTGGAAGCCCAGACACACCCCCAGCACCGGCACCGCAGCACGTTTCAACACCTCAGCACAAAAGCCAATGTCCGCTGCACGCTCAGGGGTTCCCGGCCCCGGTGAGAGAACCACCGCGTGGTAGCCAGTCAGCGGCACGGGCTCGGTGTTAGGGGTGACCGTCACCTCAGCACCTAATCGCACCAGGTAGTCCACGATGTTGAAGGTGAAGGAGTCAAAATTATCCACCACGAGCACTCGAGAACCAAAGAAGCGACCCGTGGGGTCTCCGGGGATAAGCGCGACAGCGCTGGAGTTCATCACCTGAATAAGTGTGGCATAAGGGCGCGCCGGGGACGAAAGTGCTGCTCACGCTACGGTGCCCCACCAGCCTCACAACCGCGCCCGCGTAAGCTGGTGCGCATGCAGAACGTACAACCCACCGAAGTACCCGAGAACGCCCAGCTCATCGACGTCCGCGAGGACCACGAGTGGAACACCGAACACGCCCAGGGCGCCACGCACATCCCGATGGGCGAACTAGTTGATCGCATCGACGAGATTGACCCGGACCGCGATATCTACGTCATCTGCCACCTAGGCGGGCGCAGCATGCAGGTCTGCCAGTACCTCGAGCAGGCAAAGGGCTGGGACGTCATCAACGTCGAGGGCGGCACGGATGGTTGGAAAGCACAAGGCTGCCCTATGGTTTACCCAAACCACTAGTGGTACCATTTGCGGTACCATCCAGGTGTGGTTTCAAAGATAGAAAAGATCCTCATCAAGATGCGGACTTCTCGGAATAATGTTCGCTTCTCCGAGCTGCAACTTGTGTGCGATTTCTACTTCGAACGCCAAGAAAGCGCCGGAAAGAAACGGCGCGGAACATCGCACATTGTCTATAAAACCCCATGGCAGGGAGACCCCCGGGTCAATATCCAAGAGGGGCGCAACGGGAAAGCAAAACCCTTCCAGATTCGCCAAGTTTTAGACGCCATCGACCGCCTC
Source organism: Corynebacterium sp. HMSC070E08 (assembly GCF_001808895.1). Lineage (NCBI taxonomy): Bacteria > Bacillati > Actinomycetota > Actinomycetes > Mycobacteriales > Corynebacteriaceae > Corynebacterium > Corynebacterium sp. HMSC070E08. The sequence goes on along the minus strand of NZ_KV794751.1, from coordinate 44,816 downwards.
AATTAGGAGCAGACCATGAACCTCGCAGACAAATACACCTACCAAACCGCGTGGTCCGAAGAGGATGGAGAGTTCGTTGCCACCGTCCTAGAGTTCCCCTCCTTGTCATGGCTCGACTCCACTGCAGCCACCGCTGAGTCCGAGTTGCGCAGCGTCGTCGAAGAAACCCTAGAAGATATGCAACGCAACAATGAACACATCCCGGAACCATTCGGACAGCGAAGCTACTCGGGGAAGTTCAACCTCCGCATACCTCAGTCACTTCACCGAGACCTGGCCATCGAAGCAGAACGGGAAGGCGTTTCTCTCAACACACTTATTGTGCAGAAGCTAGCCTCAGCCTGAAACTAATGGGCCATAACCCATGATTTAAGTTTGCTACGGTAGGCGCGTAGTATCGTCGGCATGCCTACCTTTAACTCCGTATCGATTCCCACCTCGCTCCTAGAGTCCCCCTCCTTCCAGCTGGAGCGCCTCCGCCGCCGCACCCGCGAGGGCGTCGAGGCCGCACTACAAACGCAGAAGACCACCCTGCGCGAGTACTGGGTTCTCACCTGCCTGGTTGCGGAAGCCGCGTCCTCCCAGTCCGCACTATCGGAAACCTTGGCCATTGACGCTTCCGACATGGTGCGCCTGCTGGATTCACTGGAGTCTCGCAATTGGGTTAAGCGTGAGCGTGACTCCAAGGACCGCCGCCGCCAAATCATTGCCTCCACCAAGAAAGGCGTGAAGGCGCACAAAGAGCTCACCGTTTTGGTAGCGAAGGCCGAGGACGAAGCCCTCGACGCGTCCACCAACAAGCAGCTCAAGCACCTGCGCAAACTGGCCACCGCCATCATCGCGGCGGACACACCTGCCGATACAGAAAGCAGTGATGCTTAAATGACGGAACCCGATAATCTTCCCAGTACAGGGGGCCGCCACGCCCTACACACAGACGAGCCCGAGATCCCAGTAATGCCCGAGGTCCCCGAGCACTATCTCCTTGGTGATGAGGCCGCACCGGCGCGCACCCTCTGGGACATCGTTAAGACCACAGCCGAGCACTTCCCCGAGGCCGCGGCCCTCGACGACGGTGAGATCCTCACCTACGCCGAGCTGCTTGCCGACGTCTCCGCATGGGCCACCGAACTCTACGCCAGCGGTGTGCGTCGCGGCGACCGCATCGGCATCCGCATGACCTCGGGCAAGCGCGAGCTCTACCTGGCTATCCTGGCCACGCTCGCCGCCGGCGCGGCCTACGTGCCCGTCGATGCCGACGACCCCGATGAGCGCGCCGAGATGGTCTTCGGCGAGGCCGATATCGATGGTGTGTTCACCGACGAAGGTTTCCGCATGTTGCGGGAGGGCGGGGCGCGGATGGCGCGCCCCGCGTTCGACGAAAAGGATGGCGGTGGAGATGGCGTCCCCTTCGAGGAACCGCGACCCGAAGACACCGCGTGGATCATCTTCACCTCCGGCTCAACGGGTAAGCCCAAGGGCGTGGCCGTAAGCCACCGCTCCGCGGCCGCCTTCGTTGATGCCGAGGCTGCCCTCTTTTTGGTGGATAGCCCGCACGGTCCGCTCGGTCCGGAGGACCGCGTCCTGGCTGGCCTCTCCGTAGCCTTCGATGCCTCCTGCGAGGAAATGTGGCTGGCCTGGGGCCACGGCGCCTGCTTGGTCCCGGCCCCGCGCTCCCTGGTGCGCTCCGGCATGGACTTAGGTCCCTGGCTGATCCGCCGCGACATCACGGTGGTCTCCACTGTGCCGACCTTGGCCGGCCTCTGGCCCGCCGAGGCCCTGGACAACATCCGCCTCCTCATCGTCGGCGGCGAAGCCTGCTCCCAGGAGCTCACGGACCGCCTGGCCACCGAGGACCGCGAGATGTGGAATACCTACGGCCCCACCGAAGCCACGGTCGTGGCCTGCGCGCAGCGCATGCTGCCGGGCAAGCCCGTGTCGATTGGGCTGCCGCTGAAGGGCTGGGACCTGGTGGTCGTCGACAAGCACGGCGTCCCCGTAAACATCGGTGAGGTAGGCGAACTCGTCATCGGTGGTGTGGGCCTGGCTGCTTACCTGGACCCAGTGAAGGATGCGGAGAAGTACGCGCCGCTGGAGTCCCTGGGCTGGGAGCGCGCCTACCGCACCGGTGACCACGTGCGCCTGGAAGAGGACGGCCTGTATTTTGTGGGCCGCGTCGATGACCAGGTCAAGATTGGTGGCCGCCGCATCGAGCTCGGTGAGGTGGAGGCCAACGTCGCCGCTTTGCCGAACGTGTACAACTCCGCCGTGGCCGTACAGAAGACACCGGGCGGCGAATCCGTACTCGTCGGCTACGTCTCCCTGGATGACCCGGATGCCGGGTTCGACCACGAAGCGGCACACGCCCGCCTAGCGGAGACCATGCCGGCAGCGCTCGTCCCGCGCATCTGCGTCATGGATGAGCTGCCGATTCGAACCTCCGGCAAGGTGGATAAGAAAGCCCTGCCGTGGCCGCTGCCGGGAGTGGGCGTGGAGGCAGACGACCTCAACCCCACCGAGCAGTGGCTGGCGGAGCTGTGGGTGGACACCCTGGGTGTTTCCGTCGAGGACGTCAACGCAGACTTCTTCTCCCTCGGCGGCACCTCGCTGGCCGCGGCGACCTTGGTCGGCCGCATCCGCGAGCGCTTCCCCACCGTGGCCGTACGCGATCTCTACGACCACCCGCGCCTAGGCTCCCTGGCGGAGCAGCTTGCCGGTGCCGAGTCCGTGGAGGACGCCGGGCCCGCACGCGAGGTAAAACCCGTCGGCGCTGGTACACGCGTGGCCCAGACGCTCATCCAAATCCCCGTTATGACGCTGGCTGCCACGACGTGGCTGGCCTGGCTGCTACTGGGCTCCAACCTGGCGAACCTGCTGGGCGTGGAGTGGGCCATGACCACCCCGTGGTGGCTGGTCATCCTTCTCCTCATCATCTTTGTCACCCCCATCGGCCGTATCCCCATCGGTGGTTTCGGCGCGCGACTGATCACCGCCGGCATTAAGCCCGGCGAGTACCCGCGCGGGGGCTCCACGCACCTGCGTATTTGGGCAGCGGAGCGCTGGGCGGATGCTTCTGGTTCGCGCTCGATCGCGGGCGCTACGTGGGTCAACAACTATGCCCGCGCGCTGGGAGTGAAGATGGGCCGCGGAGTGGACCTGCACTCGCTGCCGCCTGTGACGGGTCTGCTGACCTTGGGAAAGCACGCCGCGATTGAGCCCGAGGTCGATCTCTCCGGCTACTGGCTCGACGGCGATATCCTGCACGTCGGCGCCATTGAGGTCAAGGAAGGTGCCCGCGTGGGCGCGCGCTCGACGCTGCTTCCGGGCACCGTCGTGGGCAAAGATGCCCACGTCGAGGCTGGCTCCACCGTCACTGGGCGCAAGAAGATCAAGGACGGCCAGCGCTGGTCCGGCTCGCCTGCCAAGAAGGTGGGCCGCTCCAAGCACCGCTTCCCGTCGCATGCCCCGAAGCGCCGCCCGTGGTGGGTAGCCATCTACGGCGCTACCTCTATCTTGCTGGCCTTCCAGCCCATCGTGGCGCTGGCCGTGGGCGCTGCGGTGGTCGTGGGACTCATTGCGGTGACCGACGGTTCCCCTTACGTCGGCTCTATCTTCTTCGCTCCGCTCGGTGCCCTGGCGGCGTTTGCCACCTTCATGCTGCAAACCTGGCTGGGCGTGCGCATCCTCTCGCTGGGTATCAAGCCCGGTGTGGCACCGGTGCGCTCCGCCAAGGGCTGGCGCCTGTGGGCCATCGAGCGCCTCATGGACGAGGCCCGCACGCAGCTCTTCCCCATCTACGCCTCGCAGCTCACCCCGGCGTGGCTGCGTTCGCTGGGTGCAACGATTGGCAAGGACGTGGAGATTTCCACGGCCGTCATGGTGCCCAAGCTCACCGAGGTCAAGGACGGCGCCTTCTTGGCGGATGACACCATGATCGGCGGCTATGAGCTCGGCGGCGGCTGGATGCTCACGGGTGAGACCAAGGTGGGCAAGCGTTCCTTCGTGGGCAACTCCGGAATCACCGGTCCGGGCCGCAAGCTGTCGAAGAACTCGCTGGTGGCTGTGCTGTCCTCGACGCCAAAGAAGACCAAGTCCGGTGCCAACTGGTGGGGTTCCCCGCCGGAGCGCATGCGCCGCGTGGAGGCCCACGTGGACGGTGTGGAGGGCGAGTCTCTCACCTATAACCCGGGCTTTGGGGTCAAGGCCGCGCGTGGCGCGATTGAGACCATGCGCCTACTGGCGCCGATGACCTCGGCCATGCTGCTGGCGGGCACGTTGGCAACGCTTTACGCGCTTGCCGACGCCCTCGGCATCGCCGCCGCCTGGGCCCTCGGCGGTGTCATCCTCATGGTGGCCGGTGCTATCGCGATGGCGATCACCGTGGCGGTCAAGTGGATCTGCGTGGGCACGCAGACCGCCGGCGACCACCCGCTGTGGTCCGCCTTCGTGTGGCTCAACGAGCTGCAGGACACCTTCGTAGAGGCGGTCGCCGCCCCGTGGTTCTTCACCCACACCTATGGCATGGGTGAGATCAACCAGGGCCTGCGCGCGCTGGGCGTGACGATTGGCCGCGGCGCGTGGATCGATTCTTATTGGTTCCCGGAAACGGACCTGTGCTTCGTGGGCGAAGGCGCGTCCGTCGGCCCCGGCACCGTGGTGCAAACGCACCTCTTCCAGGACCGCGTCATGAGCCTAGATACCGTCACCATCAAGGCCGGCGCCACCCTGGGCTCGCATTCGGTGGCGCTGCCTGCCTCGGTCATCGGCAGCGTGGCCACCGTCGGCCCCGGCTCGCTGGTCATGCGCGGCGACCAAGTCCCGAGCAACTCCGAGTGGCAGGGCAACCCGATTGAGCCCTGGAAACACTAGGTAGGCAAAGAAAGGAGGCGGCAGGATTTCCTGCCGCCTCTTCTCTTTATGCCTGGCGCAAATTCGCGAGCCGCTAATGAGCGGTCAATGTGACGTGACTAGTCACCGATCTGGTCGCGACCACGCTTGACGATCTTGTCGTCCACCTGGTCAACGAGCTCGTGGTCCTTGTTGGTGTACTCAAACTTGGAGAGCACGTAGCGCATCGCGTTAATGCGGGCGCGCTTCTTGTCGTTGGACTTGATGGTGATCCACGGAGACTCTTCAGTGTCGGTGTAACGGAACTGCTCCTCCTTGGCGCGGGTGTAATCATCCCACTTATCCAGAGAGGCCAAGTCCATGGGCGAAAGCTTCCACTGACGGACCGGGTCGATCTGGCGGATGGCGAAGCGGGTGCGCTGCTCCTTACGGGTCACGGAGAACCACAGCTTTGTCAGCGAAATGCCGGAGCCGAGAATCATGTTCTCCAGCATCGGAACCTCGCGCAGGAACTCTGCGTGCTGGGATTCCGTACAGAAGCCCATGACGCGCTCCACGCCGGAACGGTTGTACCAGGAGCGGTCAAAGAAGACGATTTCACCGCCGCACGGGAAGTGCTGAATATAGCGCTGGAAGTACCACGACGTGGATTCGCGCGGGGACGGCTTCTCCAGCGCTACGGTGCGGGCACCACGCGGGTTGAGGTGCTCGTTGAAACGCTTGATAGTGCCGCCCTTACCTGCAGCATCGCGGCCCTCAAAGAGGATAATGTGGCGCTGGCCGGTTTCCTTGGTCCAGTTCTGCCACTTCAACAGCTCGATCTGCAGGGAGCGCTTGATGGACTCGTACTCATCGCGCGTCATGCGCTCTTCGTATGGGTAGTTCTCGCGCCAAGTCTCAACCGGCGAGCCATCCGGCATGATGAGCGAGGGATCGTCTTCATCGGAGTCATCGACGACGTAGCCGTCGGTCTGCGCAAGGTCGATCTCGGGGAGTTCGTCGTCTTTAATGTCAGCCATGCCAATAATTCTATCTATGAAACAGGCATCCGGCGCGATAAAACTGGTTGCCGCCGCCCAATTTACCCCCGTAGTGGCAAACGGGCGGCAGCAGCCGCCCAGAATGTACGTTTCTCACAAATAGTGCCCCCAAAACTCGAAGATCTGGGGCCTTAATTGATCGATCCGTACCCGCCCTGCTTACGCGACGGTACGTTTTCGCATTCAAGGCTCGGAAAGCGCATGATCCTAAGAGCATGTTTGCGAAAACGTACCGCGTCGCTGCACTAGCCGGTCAGGGTTATAGAAATGAGAAACCCCGCTGCCCAAAGTGGGTCAGCGGGGTTAACGCTTAGTTCTGCGTGAACAGCGTGCTGCTTAGAGCAGGCCGATCAGCTTCTTGGCGCCGGAAGCAGCGTCGCCCAGAGCGTAGAGAAGCGGCAGGATGAGGCCGAAGATGCCGGTGGAAGACAGGGTTTCCATTTTAAAATCTCCTTGGGATTGAAAGTGTGTGTATTAAGTGCGCCCTTCAGAAGGGCACAAGATTACTTCGTGGAGGACAGGGCGTCCAGCTTGGAGGTGTCCGGGGTTACCTCAACGGAGTCAGCGGTAGCAGCACCAGCGATGATGTCGAAAGCCTTAGCGAAGCCCTGGAAGAGGTTCTTGATGCCGGAAGCGAAGTCAGCGAAGTTGCCCAGCTGATCAGCAACGAAAGAAAGATCCATTATGGTCTCCTTTTGTGAAGTCCGGACTCAGAAGTGCCCGGAGGGGTTTGCGGTTTTGCAGACACCCTCAGCGGGCGTCACAAGAAACTATTTTGGCACACCTCCCCAACTTTGCAAGCGTTTAGGCGAGTTAATTTTTCGAATGAAGAGTATTGCGGTTCAAGCATGCAACGAGCGTTATTTATTCACTCGACCTTAACCTAACCAGCAACAACGCCCCTAACTGCGGAAATAAACAGCATCAGGCGCGAGGCTCCAAGAAATTTTCCACAGAACGTAACGCTAGCCCCTCCACTAGCGATTCATAGGCCTGACAAACAAAGTAAAAGCGAGAAATATTTTCCGCAAGAACATGCTCGCCTACCCCCATCCGGGGTAGTGCAAGGACACAAAAAGGTCTCAGAACAGAGAACGCTCCCCACGGTTGACCGTGGGGAGCGTTCGTTTTGCTACTGGCTGCGGCCGCGAGACGCCTCAGTCCGGGGAGCTAAGCATTAGAAGCCCATGCCGCCCATTGCGTCGGGGTCCGGCATGCCAGCGCCTGCACCGGCCGGCTCCGGCTTATCAGCCACAACTGCCTCGGTGGTCAGGAACAGGGCCGCGATGGACGCAGCGTTCTGCAGTGCGGAACGGGTGACCTTGACCGGGTCATTGATGCCAGCGGCCATGAGGTCCACGTACTCGCCAGTAGCAGCGTTAAGGCCCTGACCAGCCGGCAGGGACGCAACCTTGTCCGCAACAACGCCCGGCTCCAGGCCAGCGTTCTGAGCAATCTGCTTCAGCGGAGCAGACAGTGCCTCACGGACGATCTTGACGCCGGTTGCCTCGTCACCGGTGAGGTCAGAGAGGGAATCCAGGACATCAGCTGCCTGCAGCAGGGCCACGCCACCGCCGGCGACGATGCCCTCTTCGACGGCTGCCTTAGCGTTGCGCACGGCGTCCTCGATGCGGTGCTTGCGCTCCTTGAGCTCAACCTCCGTAGCGGCACCGACCTTGAGGACTGCCACGCCGCCGGCCAGCTTGGCCAAGCGCTCCTGCAGCTTCTCGCGGTCGTAGTCGGAATCGGAATTCTCGATCTCGGCGCGGATCTGCTTGATGCGGCCGTCGATCTGCTCCTGGGAGCCAGCGCCCTGAACGATGGTGGTCTCGTCCTTGGTCACGACAACCTTGCGTGCCTGGCCGAGGTACTCGATCTCAGCGGTCTCCAGGGACAGGCCGACCTCCTCGGAGATGACCTGGCCGCCGGTGAGGATAGCCATGTCCTGCAGGGTGGCCTTGCGGCGGTCGCCGAAGCCCGGAGCCTTCACGGCAACGGACTTGAAGGTGCCGCGGATCTTGTTGACCACGAGGGTGGACAGGGCCTCGCCCTCAACATCCTCAGCGATAATCAGCAGCGGCTTGCCGGTCTGCATGACCTTCTCCAGCAGCGGAACGAGGTCCTTGATGTTGGAGACCTTGGAGGAAACCAGCAGGATGTACGGATCCTCGAGGACAGCCTCCTGGCGCTCCATGTCGGTAGCGAAGTAGCCAGAGATGTAGCCCTTATCGAAGCGCATGCCTTCGGTGACCTCAAGGTCGACGCCGAAGGTGTTGGACTCCTCAACGGTAATAACGGAGTCCTTGTTTACGGAGCCGTTGCCCACGGTGTACATAGCCTCGGCGATCTTCTCGCCGATTGCCGGGTCAGCAGCGGAGATACCAGCGGTGGTGGCGATCTCTTCCTGGGTCTCTACTTCCTTCGCGGAGGAGAGCAGGGAGTCAACAACCTTCTTGGTAGCGGCCTCGATGCCGCGCTTAATGCCCATCGGGTTAGAACCAGCGGCTACGTTGCGCAGACCCTCACGCACGAGAGCCTGTGCCAGAACGGTAGCGGTGGTGGTGCCGTCACCGGCAACGTCATCAGTCTTCTTAGCTACTTCCTTGACCAGCTCTGCACCGATCTTCTCGTACGGGTCCTCGAGCTCGATCTCGCGCGCGATGGAGACACCGTCGTTGGTAATGGTCGGGGCGCCCCAGGACTTCTCCAGGACGACGTTGCGGCCCTTGGGGCCGAGGGTGACCTTGACGGCGTCGGCAAGCGTGTTGAGACCACGCTCGAGGCCGCGACGTGCCTCTTCATCGAAGGCAATGATCTTTGCCATGTGTTTGTGCTCCTTAAGCTTTGTTGAGGACGACACTCACGTCTGGATCTATGACGGACGCCCGCGACGGCACGGCTGGCGAGTGTTCTCCAGCCCCAACCACATAGATGATTTTGATTCATTTCTGGCACTTGCCATGTGGAAGTGCTAGCGACCATTCTGGCACTCAGACCTACCGACTGCAAGATTCAACACGAACGGGCGGTGCGAAAGCACCGCCCATCAAAGTAAACTGCCCGCTAGATCGAACCGCCCGTCACAACGAAGTCCCTGTCGCTCTTAGGACGCAGCCTTCTTCGCCGTCCACTTATACGCCGCGGCAATGCCGGCAACGAAGAGGATGACGCCCACGAACTTGGCTGCCGTGCCGCCCTCGAAGATCTCCAGCGGGGAATCGCCGCCCGACGCCGCGATGATGCCCGCATTGACCACGCCGAAGAGCGACTCACCCACGATGAGGCCGGTGGCCAACAGCGTGCCCATGCGCTTGGCAAAGTCCGGCTTGGACTGGCGGGCCGCCCACCGGTTGTAGAAGTAGCCCAAGAACGCACCGATCGGCACCACAATGGTGATGGCTGCCGGCAGGTACATGCCCATGCCCACGGCCAGCGGGGACAGGGAGTACTTGTCGGTGAAGTGGCGCAGGCACTCGTCCACGATGATGATGACGGCACCAATCGCCGCGCCCAGACCGATGAGATCCCACGGCAGCGAGTTATCAAAAATGCCAGATGCCACCGAGGACATCAGAGCAGCCTGCGGGGCAGCCAGCGCGTCCTCACCGGCGCCCTCCATGCCCTGGAAGCCGAAGCCGGTGAGCATGACCTGCAGAATCGGCGGAATCACCAGGGAGCCGAAGAGGACACCGATAATGAGCGCTACCTGCTGCTTCCACGGCGTCGCACCGACCAGCTGACCGGTCTTGAGGTCCTGCAGGTTGTCATTGGAAATAGTCGCGATACCGAAAACAATGGCCGCAGTAAACAGCGTGTAGGCCACCAGCGACAGCGGCTCCGCGTCCGTCCCGCGGGTCACGGCGGCAATAATCAGCGCGGCAGCGATGACCGCGATGATGCCGATGGAGGAAATCGGCGAGTTGGAGGCACCGATGAGGCCAGCCATGTAGCCACACACCGACGCGATGATCAGGCCCACGAGCAAGGTGAAGAGTACGGAGACCGTGATGAGGACGGCCATGTGGTCGTGAATATCGGTGCCGCGCACGAAGTTCCACAGCAGCAGACCAATCGGAATCATCAGGACCAGGATGGTGCCAATGACATAGGGCGCCGGAATATCGCGCTCCTCCACCGCTACCTGCTGCCCGCCCTTGCGGTCACGGGAGGAGGCGAAGGACTCAGCCATGCCCTTGGCAATCGGGCCGGTGATCTTGATCAGCGTCCAGATCGCGGCGATAGCCATGGTGCCCACGCCGATGAAACGAATCCGGCCGGAGAAGACGGAATCAACAGTGTCCATGAGCGTGGCCGGATCACCCAGCCCCTCACCACCGGTGAGGATGGGCAGCAGGATGAGGTAGGAGATGACCACGCCGACGAGCATCGCAATACCCACGGCCAAGCCCACGAGGTGGCCCACGCCGACCAGCGCCAGCGAGAGGGAGCTACCCAGCGTCGTCGCGCCCGGGCCCAGCTTGAAGTAGGTGGCCACCTCGGAGGCGGCTGCCTTCATAGCCGCCAGCAGTGCCATGACGGCAGAAAGGATGCCGCCAAAAAGGATGACGTGCAGGCCCTTCGTGTTCTCTTCGTGGGCGGCCTCGCCCTCCTCACCGGTGCTATCGCCCACCTTGAGGACCTCCGCCGCGGCCACGCCTTCCGGATAGGGCAGGTCCGAGCCCGTCACCAGCGCACGGCGCAACGGAATGGAGTACATCACGCCGAGCACACCGCCGATGGCGCAGACCGCGGCGGTATCGATAAAGGAAAAGCCCTGCCAGTAGCCCACCATGACCAAGCCCGGGAGCACGAAGATGATCGCGGACAACGTGCCGGCCGCAGAGGCGATGGTCTGCACGATGTTGTTTTCCTTGATGTTGTGCCCGGCAAAACGGCGCAGCACCGCCATGGAGATCACGGCGGCGGGAATGGACGTAGCGAACGTCAGGCCCACCTTGAGGCCCAGATACACGTTGGCGGCGGTAAAGATAAGAGTGATGAGCCCACCAATGATGATGCCGCGCAGCGTGAGCTCGCGGAGCGTGGACTGGGAACCTTCGGCGGTGGTAGACGCCATGTCAGGTCCTTTCTAAAAAGAACTTATAAACAATATGGACTAGAACCGTGCATATGTTACTACCTAGCGGCCGGTAGGCCGAGTTGAGGATCCGAGTAGGTTGGAGTGCATGACCAAGATTTCTGAGTTTGTGAACAATGACCGCGACACTATTTTCAACCAGCTCAAGGAGCTCGTCTCCTTCAATTCCGTCCACAATGAGCCGGGTCTAGAGGACCAGACCGCGAAGGCGGCGGAGTGGGTCCACGCCGCGCTTGTCGACGCCAACTTCACCCCCGAGGCCATCACTACCGCTGACGGTTCCACGGCGATCGTCGCCAAGCGCCCCGGCAAGGAGGGCGCGAAGACGGTGCTGCTGTACTCGCACTACGACGTGGTTCCTGCCGGAAACCCCGACGCGTGGGAGTCGGATCCCTTCACCCTGACTGAGCGCGATGGCCGCTGGTACGGCCGCGGTGCGGCTGACTGCAAGGGCAACGTCGCCATGCACCTGGCAGCCCTGCGCGCGCTCGACGCCAACGGTGGAACCGACCTCAACCTCACCGTGCTTATTGAGGGCTCCGAGGAACGCGGCGGCGAGGGCCTGTCCGCACTCATCGAGGAGCGCCCTGAGCTCTTCGCGGCCGACGCGATTCTCATCGCCGATGCCGGCAACGCCAAGGTAGGTGTCCCGACGCTGACGACCTCCCTGCGCGGCGGCTCGCAGATCAACGTCAAGGTCTCCACCCTCCACTCGGCCGTGCACTCCGGCCAGTTCGGCGGCGCGGCTCCCGACGCCGTCAAGGCGCTCATGCGCACGCTAGATTCCCTGACGGATGAGTATGGCCGCACGACTATCGACGGCGTCGATTGCGAGGGCACCTGGCCGCTGGCTGAGGGGCAGGACACCGCCTACAGCGAGGAGAACTTCCGCGCTGATGCCCAGATGCTCGAGGGCACCGAGGTCATGGGCGCGCAGGACCCGGCCGGTGCCACCGCTATCGCGGATATGATTTGGGCCCGCCCGGCAGTGACCATCACCGGCTTTACTTCCACCCCGGTGGCCGAGGCCGTCAACGCTGTGCCCGCCACCGCAGAAGCCAACATCAACCTGCGCACGCCCGCCACCATGGATCCCCGCGCCACCGCGGAGGCCGTGGCCGAGCACCTGAAGAAGCACGTCCCGTGGGGCGCACACATCGAGGTCACCATCTTGGAGGCCAACCTGGGATTCGAGACCGACCCGGCAAAGCCCGCGGTGGCTCTGCTCGGCGAGTGCCTCGGCGAGGCATTCGGTGGGGAGACCATCACCCAGGGCATGGGCGGATCCATCCCGCTGACCGTGGAGTTGCAGGAGAAGCACCCAAACGCGGAGATCGCACTCTTCGGCGTCGAGGAGCCGCAGTGCACTATCCACTCTGCTAACGAGTCGGTCGACCCGACCGAGATTGAAAAGATCGCCATCGCCGAGGCGCTCTTCCTCCAGCGCTTCGCCTAAGCGCACCACAGCGCCGCCCCCGTGGCCCGGGCATCCCGGGCGGGCGGCGCAGTACCCCTCCAACCTGGGCCGCTGACGACGTGGAAGAACGCCAACAGGAGACGCATATATGACTGTATGAAATGAAAAAGTGAAAATTGGGATTTCAGACTGTATCGTGAGCACTAGTAGACGCCCGCCAGTGCGGTGGGTTTAGCCCAGTCCCCCGACAAGGAAAGGACGCCACCGCAACCTCGTGCTCACTCTCTTTTGCGCCTTGGTTCTAACCACCATCGCCGCTCCCTTCCTGATTTTCTATCTCGGCCGCCGTGCCTTCGGCCTCTTGGCAATAGTGCCCGCGGTTGGGTTCTTCTGGGTGCTCCAACGGCTGACCGATGGCACGCTGCGCGACGGCAACCAGCTGGCCTATGACCTCAACTGGATGCCAGCAGCGCACCTCAATGTCAGCTTCCGCATGGATGCGCTTTCCGCGTTATTCAGCCTCATCATCTTGGGCGTAGGCGCGCTGGTCCTGCTCTATTGCTGGGGCTATTTCGACCACTCCCGGCGGCGCCTCGCCCTCTTCAGCAGCCAAATGGTGGGCTTTGCCACGGCCATGTATGGCCTGGTGATTTCCGATAATTTCCTGCTGCTCTACGTCTTCTGGGAAATCACCTCCCTGCTGTCTTTCCTCTTGGTGAGCTATTACGGCGAGCGAGCCTCGTCGCGTCGATCAGCGCAGCAGGCGCTCATGGTCACCGTCCTGGGCGGTCTCGCCATGCTGGTGGGTATTACCCTCCTCGGCCGCCAGACCGGCGCGTGGTCCTTCAGCGGTATCGCCGCCACCGAGGACCTCGCCAACACGCCCTACCTCACCGTGGCTATCGTGCTGATTCTCTGTGGTGCGCTCTCCAAGTCCGCCATCGCCCCAGCCCACTTCTGGCTGCCCGGCGCCATGGCCGCACCGACCCCGGTCTCGGCCTACCTGCACTCCGCGGCCATGGTGAAGGCCGGCATCTACCTCGTCGCGCGCCTTGCCCCCTCGGTGCATGACATTCCGACCTGGCACCTCGTGGTCATCCCCCTGGGTGCTTTCACCATGCTGCTCGGCGGCTGGATGGCGCTGAAGCAGCGTGACTTGAAGCTGGTTCTGGCGTATGGCACCGTCTCGCAGCTGGGCTTTATCACCACCATTATCGCCATCGGCTCCCGTGAGGCCATGCAGGCGGGACTGGCGCTGACCTTCGCGCACTCCCTCTTCAAGGCCGCGCTCTTCATGATCGTCGGCGCTATCGACCATTCGACGGGAACCAGGGACATCGACAAGCTTGCGGGCCTGGGCAAGAAGAACCCCGCGCTGTACGTCCTGGCCATCCTCCCCGCGATGTCCATGGCCGGTATCCCGCCCCTGCTGGGCTTCGTGTCCAAGGAAGCCACGCTCGAGGCCATCATGGGCGAGGAGCTTCTGGTCGGCATGCCGCGCAACATGCTGCTTGTCACCGTCGTCGTCGGTTCCGCGCTGACGATGGCCTACGCGCTGCGCTTCTTGTGGGGAGCCTTCTCCTCCAAGGGCCAGGACGAGCCCTCTGAGGCGGTAGCAAACATGCACCACATTGGCCCCTTCCTGTGGATCCCGCCGACGGTACTGACCTTGCTCACCATCTTCTTCGGTCTGCTGCCGCTGCCGCTCTCCCACGGCATCACGCAGCACTTAGACAACACCTTTGGGGCGCAGGACGCCTCCGAGCTCGCCCTGTGGCATGGCTGGACCATCCCGCTGCTGCTCTCCGTGATCATTATCGCTGCGGGTTCCCTTCTCCATTGGCAGCGCCAGGCGCTCACCAAGGCCCAATTCACCTACCCCGCATTGGGCTCTGCCGACGATGCTTACGACGCCATTATCAACGCCCTGCGCCAGCTCTCCCTGCGCATTACCGCCTCCACGCAGCGCGGCTCGCTGCAGTACAACCTCACGGTCATCTTCGCCACGCTCATGGTGCTGCCCATCGTCATGCTCATCCGCGGCGATCTCACCAACGTGCGCATGATCGTGGCCGAAAACCCCTGGCAGGCCATCGCCGCGGTGATCATCATCATCGCCGCCGTGGCCGCCACGGTGCTGGATAACCGCCTCTCCGGGGTCATCCTGGTGGGCGTGACCGGCTACGCCTTGTCCTTCATCTTTGCGCTGCAGGGCGCTCCGGACTTGGCGCTGACGCAGCTCCTCGTGGAAACCATCATCATGGTGCTCTTCATGCTGGTGCTGCGCCGTATGCCGGCTAATACCGAGTGGAAGCAAGATCCCAAGACCGGCCGCCTGCGCGCCTGGCTCGCGGTAGGCGTAGGCCTCGCCGTCACCGTGGTGGGTATGTTTGCCATCAACGCTCGGCGCGAGGAGCCCATCTCGCAGTACATGCCGGAATTGGCCAAGGAGATCGGCCACGGCGCCAACACGGTCAACGTCCTGCTCGTGGACCTGCGTGCGTGGGATACCTTCGGCGAGATCACGGTGCTCGTCATTGCCGCAACAGGTATTGCCTCGCTGATTTTCCGCACGCAGAGCTTCACCCGTGCCTCCCGCCGCCCGACCTTGAAGGTCACCGGCCGCCGCTGGCTGGCCGCGGGCGTGGAATCCGAAAAGGCGCTCAACCGCTCGCTCATGGTGGACGTGAGCACCCGCATCCTCTTCCCCTCGATGATGGTGCTGTCCCTGTACTTCTTCTTCGGTGGCCACAACGCCCCTGGCGGCGGTTTTGCCGGTGGCCTCGTCGCCGCTCTCGCGCTGATCCTGCGCTACCTGGCTGGCGGCCGCGAGGAGCTCGAAGAGGCGCTGCCTCTCGACGGCGGCCGCACCATGGCGGTAGGCCTGCTGCTCTCCCTCAGCGCCGTTATTACCCCGATGCTCTTGGGCTACCCGCCGCTGACCTCTGGGTACACGAAGGTAGGTATACCGCTCATCGGTGATGTGTCGCTGCCGTCCGCGCTGATTTTCGACGCCGGCGTCTACCTCATCGTCATTGGCCTCACGCTCTACGTGCTGTCCTCCTTGGGCGCGAAGCTCGATGAGGAAGAAGAGATGCGTAAGCAACGCGCCCGCGATCGCGCACGCTCCCTGGCGCGCCGCACACAAGCAAAAGAAACCGCTGCCACGGCAGAGAAAGGACACGCCTAATGGATGCCAATCTCGTGCTCCTGCTCGCTGCGGGCGTGCTCTGCGGCACCGGAGTCTACCTGTTGCTCGACCGCGCGATGACCAAAATGCTGCTCGGCATCTTGCTGCTGGGCAACGGCGCGAACCTCTTCATGCTCATGGCTGGCGGCCAAGCCGGCTCGCCGCCTATCGACGGCCGGAACTCCCTCCCCTACGGCGATCAGATCGCCGATCCGCTGGCCCAGGCGATGATCCTCACGGCCATCGTCATTTCGATGGCGCTGACCGGCTTCATCCTCACCTTGGCTTACCGCCAATACCGCTACCGCTCCGCGGACGTGATTGAGGACGACACCGAGGACGCCGCTATCGCGGCGATTGCCTCGCGCCCGGGCAATGCTTCAGCCGCACCTGACCACGACGCGTCTAATGACCCGACCACCGGCCGCACCACCAAGGAAGGCGATAAGTTTGGCCCCGAGTTCTTCGAGGCTCCCGTGAAGGAGGCGACCGATGAGTGAGACCATCTCGCCCCTCGTGGATCTGTTGCTGCCGTATATCAGCTACCTGATCCCCCTGCCGATCATCATCCCGGCCTTGGCTGCTGCGCTGGCGATGCTCTTTGCGCGCAATACCAATGCGCAGCGCCGCATCGCTTTCTTCTCGCTGCTCACGCTCGCCGTGGTGAATGCCGCTCTGATTGCCATCGCGGATACCACCGGCATTCAAACCCTGCAGGTGGGCGGCTGGGACGCGCCGGTGGGCATCACGTTGGTGGCGGACCGTTTGTCCACGGTCATGCTCTTTACCTCCTCCATCGTCCTCTTCTCCGTCATGTGGTACGCGATCGCACAGGGCGTGCGCGACGGCACGAAGGACGAGCCGGTGGCGGCTTTCCTGCCCACCTACATGCTGCTGACCATGGGCGTGAACGTGTCCTTCCTGGCCGGTGACTTGTTCAACCTCTACGTGGGCTTCGAGATCTTCCTCGTAGCTTCCTACGTTTTGCTCACCCTCGGCGCCTCACCGGCGCGCGTGCGGGCCGGCGTGGGCTACGTCATGGTCTCCATGGCGTCCTCGCTCATCTTCGTGCTGGCTTTGGCCTATGTCTACGCCACGGTGGGCACGATGAACATGGCCCAGATTGGCATCCGGATGGAGGATATCCCCGCGGGTACCCGCACCGCGGTGTTCTCCGTGCTGCTCATCGCCTTCGGAATTAAGGCGGCCGTCTTCCCGCTGGATGCCTGGCTACCGGACTCCTACCCCACCGCCCCCTCGCTGGTCACCGCCGTCTTCGCGGGCCTGCTCACCAAGGTTGGTGTCTACGCCATCATCCGCGCGCGCACCTCGATCTTTACTGATGGCGGGCTGGACGTCCTTCTCATGTGGGTCGCACTGGCCACGATGCTCGTGGGTATTTTGGGCGCTATCGCCCAATCGGATATCAAGCGATTGCTGTCCTTCACACTGGTCAGCCACATCGGCTATATGATCTTCGGCGTTGCCCTCGGAACCGCGCAGGGCCTGTCCGGCGCCATCTTCTACGCGGTGCACCACATTCTGGTGCAGACCGCACTGTTCCTGGTGGTGGGCCTCATCGAGCGCCAAGCCGGCACCTCCTCGCTGCGGCGCTTGGGCTCCCTGATCTACACCGCGCCGCTCATCGCCATCTTGTACTTCATCCCGGCCATGAACCTGGGCGGTATCCCGCCCTTCTCCGGCTTCCTGGGCAAGATCATGCTGCTCCAAGCCGGCGCGAATGAAGGTTCCTGGCTGTCCTGGGTCCTCATCGGCGGCGCGGTGGTCACCTCCCTGCTGACCCTCTACGTCATGATCCTCGTGTGGGCCAAGGGTTTCCTGCGCGACCGCGGCGATGCGCCCGAGGGCAACCTCGCCATGGTGCGGCCTTCCCCACTGGGAGAAGTCACCGAGTACGTCGAATTGGAGGAGCGCGATGACGTCGGCCGCGTGCCCTTCGGCATGCTGGCGTCGACCTCCCTGCTCGTCATCGCCTCGGTATCGATGTCCTTCCTGGCGGGCCCCATCTCTGGTGTCACCACCCGCGCGGCCACCTCGGCGCAGGATGATTCCATCTACCGCTATGCCGTCCTGGGTGACTCCGCCGAGGACCCGACGCGTCACTTAGACCCCGCTGAGCGCTACGAGGAGGGCGCGGATTCGCGAAAGAACCGCAGCGAGCCCCTCCCGGATCCGGAACCGGTGGCGCCGACCACGAGGACGTCGCCAAGCACGACGGCTACACTCCCCACGACCGTGGACGATGATGAAAAGGAGGTGACGCGATGAGATTCTCCGGTATTAAGCACCGCTTCCGGCCATGGTTCATGGTGTGGATCGTCGTCATGTGGTGCATGCTCATGGGCGAAGTTACCGTAGCGAACCTGGTGGGTGGCCTGCTCGTCAGCCTCGTCATCGTCTTTGCGCTGCCGCTGCCGGCCATGCCCGTGGCGGGGATTTCGGTGAGCTGGGGCAAACTGCTCGTCTTCATGGCGCAGTGGTTTATAGAGCTCATGGAGGCCTCCATCATGGTCGGCTGGCTGGCGGTGCGCCCGCAGCCGGTGCCGAAGACGGCGATTGTGAAGCTGCCGATGCGAGTGGAGAACGAGTTCATTCTCTCGCTGGCGGTCAGCCTGTATAACCTGCAGCCCGGCGGCACGGTCTCCGATATCGACATTGCCAACCGCATGTTGACCATCCACCTGCTGAACGCCGATTCCGAAGAGGACCTGGAACGCGAAATCGCGGCCGTACGCAAGCTCGAGGCCGATATGATTGCCATCTTTGAAAGGAGCCACCCCTGATGGATACGGACCTGTATAACATCCTGCTCACCGTGGCCGCCGGCTTCCTCGTGGTGGCATTCCTCATCACCACGTGGCGCATCGTCATCGGCCCGAACTCGCTCGACCGGCTCATCGCTATGGACGGACTCGTGGCCATGTTCCAATGCGCCCTGGCCACCTATATCTGCTGGACGCTGGACACGACGGTCTCCAACGCGATGATCGTCGTGGCGCTCCTCGGCTTCATCTCCACGGTCTCTGTCACCCGATTTAGGAAGAGGGATTCATGAGTTACGCACTGATTGCCGATATCCTCTCCATCATCCTCATCCTCGTCGGCTCCATCCTCATCTTGGCGGCCGCGATTGGCGTGGCGCGCTTTAAGGACACGATGGCGCGTGTGCATGCCATCGCCAAACCACAGACCACAGGGCTCATCTTCACCATCGTGGGCGCGATCATCAAGGTGACGGGCTCCGAGGACTTCAGCGTGGCCGAGAGGGGCGACCTGGGAATCCTCGTCTTGCTCGTCCTCTTCGCCATGATCACCAGCCCGGTGACCGCGCAGAGAACCACGCGTATCGCCCGCCGCGAGGGCCTGTACGGTCCCCCGGAATCGATGACACGCAACGAGAGCCCGGCCGCGCGTTCGATGCGCCGAAAGTAAGGACACGGTGCCTTTCTGCCGGGAAATGCGGGGACAATAATATAGGCTGCAAAAGGCACTAATAGGTGGTCAGACGAGGAGAGTCGACGTGAAGAAGCTGCAAGGCGTACCAACGATGTGTGCTGTCCTCGCACTGGGCATCGCGGTGATGGTGTACAAGATCATCCAGTTCGATGGCCACAAGGCCTTCACCTTCATCCTCCCCTTTGACCTCGCCATCTATCGCATGGCTGGCGAGGATCTCAACGCCGGTGGCCTGCTGTACGACGCCCCCTATATCTTTGAATTCCCTTTCACTTACCCACCCTTTGCGGGCCTGTTGTTCAAGGTCTTGCCGTTCTTCAGCAAGGACGCGCTGACCATTATCTGGCCTTCGCTCATGTTCTTGGCTGTGCTGGCCATCATCGTCATGATCTTCCGCGAGCGGGGCGTGAAGATGACCCCGGCGGCCGTCCTCATCGCGGTGCTGCTTACCGCGCTGACCCCGGCGAATGAGACCATGCACGGGTCGCTGTACTACGGGCAGGTCAACGTCTTCCTCATGTTGCTCGTGGCCTTTGACTTCCTGCCTATCAAGCGCCGCCTGCCGGGCGTGGGCATTGGCCTGGCGGCCGGAATCAAGCTGACCCCGGCGTACATGGGCCTAGCTCTGCTCTTTGAGAAGCGCTGGTGGGCTGCCGCGGGCGCGGTGATCACCTTCCTCGTCACGGTGGTGCTCGGATTCCTCTTCGTTCCTGATGCGATGGTGTTCTGGACCGATGCCATGTTCAACTCATCGCGTGTGGGCGAGCATGCAAACCCCGGGGCGAAGTCGCTGCGCTCGCTCATGTTCCGCGAGCTCGGCATCGACGGCGGCATCTGGTGGATCCTGGCGGTCATCGTGGTCTTCGCGCTGACCTGCCTGGCGCTGCGCACCGCCTACCTGCGCGGCAACCGCTCGGCGGCCTTCGCTCTGACGGGCCTGAGCACCTGCTTGGTCTCCCCCTTCTCGTGGTACCACCACTTCGTGTGGACCATCCCCTTCATCGTCATGGTCTTCGTCTCGGTTAACCAGGCGGTGAGCTCGCGTGTGTCCGGCAAGGGCGGTGAGCAGCTCGCGGGGCTTGCCTCCGTGGCGGCCTTGTTCGTGCTCTCGCTGCCCTTCATGTCAGTGCCCGTGTGGTTCACCATGTCCTCAGCCAACCTCGATGCGATCGAATCCTTCCAGCCGTGGGCAACCTCGCTGTGGACACTGTCCTGCCTAGCTTTCATCGTGGTCTACGCCGTGTGGGGCTTCATCGCGCCGCGCAAGCGCGCAGCGGAAAAGAGCTAAGGGTCGGTTCGATCAATTAAGGCCCTGAAAACCACCAATTTTCTGGCCTTAATTGATCGTTCGGCACTTACTCTAAAGCGGCAAGAGCCGCTCCATCTCATCCGCAGTGGCCTCAACCACCTTCTGCCAGCTGCCGGTCTCCTGGTACAAACGGCGCTGGCGCTCATAGCCCGCCCCGCCATCGATGATCTCCTGCACCAGCTGCAGCTCCCGGGCGCAGCCCAGCTCTTCCGAGAGCGGAGCCAGCTCCACCAAGAGATCCGCCAGCTCATCCTTGATCCAGCGTTCATCGGTCTCGCGCGAGGTGATGACCAGCGCGTCCATGCCATAGCGCGCGCCGCGCCACTTGTTCTCCGCCACGTGCCACGGCTGCAGCGTGGGCAGCGTTTCGCCGGCGTCGATCATGCGGTCATAGTGCACCACGAGGCAGTGTGTCAGCGCCACGATGGCGGAGAGCTCGCGGAGGTTGGAGGCGGCGTCGGAAATCCGCACCTCCACCGTGCCCCACTTGGAGGCCGGGCGGACGTCGAAGTGCATCGAGCCAGTGTGGTTGATGACTCCCGAAATAGCCTGGTCCCGCATATAGGACTTCCACTGCTCCCAGTTCTCAAACTGGTAGGGCATGCCCGCGGTGGGCAGCTGCTGGTAGAGCATCGTGCGGTTGGAGGCATAGCCGGTATCGAGCCCCTCCCACCCCGGCGAGCAGGCGGAAATTGCCAGCAGGTGGGGGTACTTGGTCATCAGCGCATTAATGATGGGCCACACGCGGTCCTCGTGGCTGATGCCGACGTGCACGTGCGTGCCCCACAACAGCATCTGCTGCCCCCAATACTGGGTGCGGTTGATAATTTCGGAGTAGCTCTCCTTGTTGGAGACGGGGTTCTTCCGAAAGTCCGTGAAGGGGTGCCCGCCCGAGGCCCACAGGCGCACACCCAAGGAGTCGGCCGCCTCACGCACGGCGCTGAGCGACGCCCGCAGGTCCCCCATCGCCTCCGGCACCGTCCGGCACACCCCGGTTACCAGCTCCACCGTGTTTTGGAGGAATTCCTTTTCCAGGTGGATGTCGGGATGAGCAGCGCGCACGCGGTCGATGAGTTCAGCGCCGCGTGGCACGAGATCCCAGGTCGCTGGATCAACGAGGGCAACTTCCCACTCAACACCCAGCGTGGGCTCGGGCGAGCGGGCGAAGTTCTCTTCCGGAATATTCACCCATTCATCCTATCCGTCGGGCGGATGAATTTAATAAGATTTTATTCCCTAGGCTTGGGGAACCGCGAGGACAACCACGACGGCATCGCCCTTGGTGTAGTCCCCGGTCAGCTCGGCCGGGTACGGGGCAATCGCTTCCGCCGGTACGTTGGCACCGTAGTACTGGGCGGCAACTTCCTTGGCGAGGCTCTCGGCGGCCGCATCCCCCTCCGGGAAGTAGACGGTGGTCTTCGGAGCCACGAGGACGTCGCCGCTGATATTGCCCACCTCGGCGATGTGGAAGTGCTGGGACTTCAGGCGCTCGGCCTCATCGGCAGCGAAGTTGGCGCGACCGGAGTTGTTGTAGACGTTGACGGGGATCTCCGCCTGGGCTCGGTCGGGGCTACCTGCGGCAGCGCCTTCCTCAGCGTTGTCGTCGCGGGCAGCGTCACGCTCGGCTTCAGCATCGCCGTCTGCGCCAGCCTCGGCGTCAGCACCGGCAGCATCCGACTCCTCGCGGTTCTTGTCCGCCTCTCCTTCCGCGCCACCGGCGGCAGCACCGTCACCCTCGGCGCCGCCAGTCGCGGGGCCGGATACGACAGCATCGTTGCCTGCCGGCGCGTTCTGCGCGGTGTCCTCCGAATCATCAGAGGTCATGGCATAAAGCGCCCACATGCCGAGCATGACGGCAACGGCGATGAGCACCATGGCGAGCCCGCGCAGGGGGAGCTTGCTCGCAGGAGCGGCAGCGGCGGCCGGGGCGGCAGCCGCGTCAGAATCGGCGGCGTGGCGCGCGTGGTCAGCGGACGAGGCAGAGTTTTCCGGATTCACATTAGTCACATTGGCAACTTTAGTATCTGATTCGCTCAGTCTGGGGCATTATCGCGTGCGGCGCGCCGGACGTCGTCGCGGACGTCGCGAAGCCGGCGCAGGCGGGTGACCAACAGCGGGTAGGAGGCGTGCGCCGCGGGGTCATCCAGGAGCACGTTGAGGCGCTGGTGATAGCGCACCGGAGTGATGTCCAGCTGCGTGCGGATGGCCTCCTCCTTGGCGCCGATATCGCGCGGGGCGTGGGACTCGAACTCCAAAATCGCGGCGTCTAGGTCTGACAGGGAGTGCATGCTTAGACTGTATGCCATGACTATTCGTCCCATCGTTATCCACGGCGACCCGGTCCTCCACAATCCCACCGAGCCGGTCACCGAAGCCATCGACTCTCCTGAGCTACAGGAGCTCATCGCGGACATGCACGAAACCATGGACGCCGCGCACGGAGTTGGCCTGGCCGCTAACCAGATCGGCGTGAACAAGCGCCTCTTTGTCTACCACTGCCCCGACACCGACGGCCCCAATGGCACCGAGCTTCCCGACGGCGGCATGCGCCGCGGCTGCGTCATCAACCCGGTGCTGGAAACCTCCGAGATCCCGGAGACCATGCCGGCTGACGACGGCTCCGAGGACGAAGGCTGCCTCTCCGTCCCCGGCGAGGGTTTCCCCACCGGCCGCGCCGACTGGGCCCGCGTGACCGGCAAGAACGAGAAGGGCGAGGACATCTCCATCGAGGGCTACGGCTTCTTCGCGCGCATGCTGCAGCACGAAACCGGCCACCTCGACGGCTTTGTCTACACCGACGTGCTCACCGGCCGCTACAAGCGCCAGGCCAAGAAGGTCATCAAGCGCAACGGGTGGACCGAAGCCGGGCTTACCTGGCTGCCGGGCGAGGACGAGGACCCCTTCGGGCACGACGACTAATGTCCCGCATCTTCCGCTCCGATGACGTCTCCGTGGGCGAGCGCGTCGTGGCCCGGCGCGATTTCGACGGCGTGTACAGCGATGTCATCGGCCATGTGCTCAGCCTGGATCCGCTGCTCATCCGGCCACAAGAGGTCGGCGGCTACCCGTCTTCGCTCGACGCGGTGGAGATTCCGCCGGAGCAGCTCAAGATTATTAAGCGCCTCTCGCCGCGCACGGTCCGCAACTCCGATATCCGGGCCGTCGAGGTGGCCACCGCGGCGGCCTTTCCCGGCAAGGAGCACACGTGGACCTCGGATGGCCAGTGGCTCATGCGCGCTGGCGACGGCGTGACCGGCCGCTCCAATTCGGCGATCCCGCTGGGACCTTCCGCGGGTTTCCTCCCGGTGCCGATGGAGGAGATCGAAGCGTTTTATGCCCGCCACGATCTGCCCGTGTGCCTGGCCATTCCGGAGCGCATCGGTGCCTCCGCGGAGAAGCTGCTGGCGGCCGAACCCGAAGCCTGGCAGCTCGAACCGGAGATCCTCGTGATGGTGCGCGATTTGGCAGATCTCCCTGCCCCGGGGGACGTCAGCTTCCGTATCGACAAGCAGCCCGATTCCGAGTGGCTCGACCTCTACCACTTCCGCGGTCAGGCCCTGCCGCCGTTGGCCCTGGAGTACCTGCGCAGCCGCATCGACGGGACGATGGGCTTTGGGCGCCTGCTCGCCCCGACGGGTGAGACCATCGCGATTACGCGGGGCACGCTGACCGAATCCGGTGACGGCACCGTGTGGCTGGGCTATTCCGCCGTGGAGGTCGCCGAAGGTTGGCGCCGCAAGGGACTGGGAACCGCGCTGGGCGCGCACATGCTGGCCTGGGGCAAAGCCCAGGGTGCTGAGAAGGCCTATCTGCAGGTCGTGGCAGGTAACACGGCCGGGATTCGGCTCTATGAGAAGCTCGGCTTCCTCGAGCAGCACCGCCACCGTTACGCCCGTCGCCTGCCTCAAGTACCCTAAACCACATGCGCATCGCTACCTGGAACATCAACTCCGTCCGCACCCGCGCCCAGCGCGCGGTGGACTTGCTGGCCAAACACGACATCGACGTGCTCTGCCTGCAAGAAACCAAGGTGGCGGATGCGAAGTTCCCCCGCGAGCCTTTCGAGGAGGCCGGCTACCACGTCACCTGCCACGGCCTGAACCAGTGGAATGGCGTGGCCATCCTCTCCAAGGAAGAACCGGAGGAGGTCCAGACCTTCTTCCCCGCTCAGCCGGGTTTCCACAAGGACCCCGCCAAGGAGCAAAAGCGCGAGGCCCGGGCGGTCTCAGCCCGCATCCGCGGGATTGAGATCTGGTCCCTCTATGTTCCCAACGGGCGCGAGATTACGGACCGGCACTTCGATTACAAGCTGGACTTTCTCTACTCCTTGGCGCGCTATGTGGAAACCCGCGCGCAATCGAAACTACTGCTCACGGGCGATTTCAACATTGCTCCACGGGATGAGGACGTCTGGGACATCTCTCTTTTCCGCGGCAAGACGCACGTTACCGAGCCCGAGCGCGCGGCTTTCCAGATGCTTCAGGAGGCCGGGCTGCAGGAGGTTACGCGCCGTTTCACCGAAGAGGAGCGCTGGACTTACTTTGATTACAAGTCCCTGCGCTTCCAGAAGAACGAGGGCATGCGCATCGACTTCCAGCTAGCCAGCGAGCCACTAGCGCGCCTCGTCCAGGGCGCCCAGGTGGACATGGTGGAGCGCGCCGGTGACAAGACTTCCGACCACGTGCCGCTGATCGCAGATTTCGATGTCCCCGATTTCGCGTCGGTGCGCTAGCCTGCCATGAACGTGAACGTCGATCTCTCCGTCTGGCAGCTCGTGCTGCTGGTTATTGACTACGGCATCAAGATCATCGCCATCGGCGTGGTCCCCGAGGGCCGCCGCCCCTCCAGCTCTACCGCCTGGCTGCTGGCCATTCTGGTGCTGCCGATCGTGGGGCTGCCGCTGTTCTTGCTCATGGGCTCGCCCTACATCAACCGCCGCCGTCACCGCATCCAACAAGAGGCCAACGCGCTTCTCAACGACGTCACCGCCTCCACCCCCAACCATCCCTCCGGCCGGCTTTCCCCGGAGGTGGAATCCCTCATCCAGCTCAACCGCAACCTCACCGGGCACCCGGCCCTCATCGGGCACAACAAGGGCCTCCACGCCTCCTATGAGGAGGCCATCTTGGCCATGGCGCGGGCCGTGGACCGGGCTGAGAAATACGTGCTCATTGAGATCTACATCCAGTCTTGGGATGAGGTGACCGATGTTTTCTTCCAGTCCTTGGCGCGCGCCCGCGAACGCGGCGTGGAGGTTAAACTGCTGCTGGACCAGATCGGCAGCCTGAAATACAAGGGCTACTTCACGCTGGGCAAGCGCCTCACCGAGATTGACGTCGACTGGCGGCTCATGCTTCCGCTGCAGCTGCATAAGGGACGTTTCCGCCGCCCGGATTTGCGCAACCACCGCAAGATCGTGGTCATTGACGGCCACACGGGCTTCTTGGGCTCGATGAAC
This sequence comes from Corynebacterium sp. HMSC070E08, assembly GCF_001808895.1. Lineage (NCBI taxonomy): Bacteria > Bacillati > Actinomycetota > Actinomycetes > Mycobacteriales > Corynebacteriaceae > Corynebacterium > Corynebacterium sp. HMSC070E08. Next base: position 18,979 of record NZ_KV794751.1, on the reverse strand, counting down.
ATGATCAAGCGTGAATACAAGACCAAGGACCGCGCATGGATCGACTACATGGTCGAAATGACCGGACCGGTGGTCACTTCGCTCGCCGCGGTGTTCGCGGTGGATTGGTATCTGGAATCAGAGGAGCAGCTGTCCTTGGACATGCAGCCCTATGACGACGCCATGACGGCGGACTCCAACCACCTCCAGCTGGTCCCCTCCGGCCCCGGCTACACCACGGAACCCAACCTGCGCATGTTCAACTCGGTGGTGCACCACGCAAAGGAAAAGCTCATCCTCTGCTCGCCCTACTTCATCCCGGATGAGTCCCTCTTGGAGGCGGTGACCACCGCCTGCTACCGTGACGTCGAAGTGGAGCTCCTAGTGTCCGCGAAGGCGGACCAGTTCATGGTCCACCACGCGCAGTCCTCCTACTACCAGGCGCTCCTGGAGGCCGGCGTACGGATCTTCCAATTCCCCGAGCCCTTCGTGCTGCACTCCAAGTTCATCCTGGCGGACCCGGGCCTGCCGGAGCGCGAACCGCTGTGCATGTTCGGGTCTTCCAACATGGATATGCGCTCCTTCGGCCTCAACTATGAATCGACCATGCTGGTGGCCAAGGGCGACCTCATCGAGGATTTCACCCAGCTGGCCACCAATTACAAGAAGGTCTGCCACGAGCTCACCCTCGAAGAGTGGAACGAGCGCGGCGTGCTGCGCCGCTACGTGGACAACGTCATGCGCCTGACTTCAGCGCTGCAGTAGGAGCACGCCCGCGAGCTCGATTTGCCTCGCCCTTGATTGGGCATGACCTATCCAGAATATGCACCCAGCGCCGCATCGTATGTCCACACTTCTGCGGTAATTCCGGTGGCGCGCTTATACAGCTCGCGCTCAGTCAGAATACAAAGGTCGCCGCCACCAACCTGCTGAGTCATCATATCCACCATTGATAGACCCGCACGGTGCCTTGAGACGAGCTCGGTGATGAACTCCTTGTTCCACTGAAAGTCATGCAGGATCCATGGGGCTTGTTGATGGGCGGTCAGCTCTAGCATCTGGGAAAATTTTTCCGCAATATTGCGCCTCACGTCGCCCTGCGGAAGCTGCGCAATGTGATTTCCGGTTTCAATCACCGCGGTAATCGGCAGGATGAACTTCGCGTTCTCACTTTGGCGTTCCGCAAAATCGATTTTGGCTTGTTCTTTAGCTTGGCATTTGTGAGGGATCGCAAGCAGGTTATCCAACACAGAGGTATCGATGAAGTAAACGCGCATCAGCCGATCCCAAAAAGCCGATTCATGTTCTCGAAACTAGTCTGCGTTTCGGTGTCATCGACTAATTCACCAGCGGTGACCGCAGCACCCAAGCTGTGCTTGGAAATGGATTCCACGAAATCCGGTAACTCCACCAAAGGCGAGAGCTCGCTTTGCCCGGTTCTGCTATCCCGGTAGCACACTGCTACCTGACCGTTTTTCTCCCCAGAAATCTGGTCCAAGATGGCAGGACTGTGGGTCGTGACAAGAACCTGCGAGTCATGTTTGCGTGCGGATTCGCTAAGCATCTGCATAACTCTTTGCGCCTGCGAAGGGTGGAGCCCGTTTTCCATTTCTTCGACGACAATTTGAGCTACTGGGTTCTCTACGTCATCACCAAGTTCAAGTGGCTGTTCGATATCCAAGTCCTTGGGCGCAGTTTTAAGCGCCGTTGCAATTGCGAGGAATCGGAGGAGACCATCGCTCATTTCACGAGCAGGCGTTCTTTCTTGCTTTCCATCTTCGAAGTGTTCCACGAGGGTCAGCATGACTTCGTCCAACGGGGAGTCAATAAAGTCCAGTGTGGAATCCACTCCAGTCACGTGAGCGGCCAGCTGCCCTAGCTCTTGGAAAGTCTTGGGGGAATCCTTGTGCAACTGCCACAGCACCGCCGAGAGGTTCTCACCGCTACGCTTCAGCTGCGTGCTCTTCCTTGGAACGTAATCCCGCATAAGGCTGGGGACTGGATCGAGGTGAAACACTGATCGAAGCGCCATGGACACAATCGACGCCCCTTTCAACACTGAATTCTCTGCACGGTTCTTTCCCGCAAGCACCGCTTTAATCTGTCCCAAGATAAGGCGAGAGTCACGCAAGAGTGTGGTGGGGTTTGCCCCACGCTTTCCGCTAAAAATTAACGTGTAGATCCCAGCTCGGTTGTCTGCTGCCGGCTGGGTCTTAAACAACTCTGCATCGCTAGTGCGGGTGCCGCTCTTTACGGAATATCCGGTACCCACGAGGCTTTCTTTGACAACACGCAACTCCGGATATACCTGAACCTCGACGTCATAGCGGTACGTATCTGTCCCAGATTCAACGGTACAGCCCAGTTCAAAGCTCTCGGTGCCATGCGGGGCGCAACCACGAGAGCCACCTCGGATCGGGCCGGTTTGGGTCATGCGCCCATCAAGTGCGTCTCCTAGTTCTGCCCCCGATGCCAAGCGGGACAAAACCTCCAGCCCATCCAAAGCATTCGACTTTCCAGAACTGTTTAGGCCAGTCAGAAAAGTGACTGGATGCAGAGTCAATACAGCATCTTGGAAGGACTTGAACTTGCTCAGGCGAAGCTCAGCGAGACGTGGGGTAGCCATGCGGCCAATAATACGCATGAACGCTCTCTGCGTTGTGCACATCTGTTGAACTTCACGCAGCTCCACGAGCCAGACGCGTGGACACCACGAGGCCGCACAGCGAGATGAAGCTGCAGCACACCATGCCGATGGCCATGGTCAGCGCGGCGTTCGAGCCCCAGCCCATGAGCGGGCTGATGGCACTGGCTAGCATGGACTGCCCAAAGCCCATGATCGCGGACACGCTGCCCGCCCGCGGGCGCATCAAACCCGTGGCCAAGGCGGTGGCGTTGCCCATAATGAAGCCGGTCGGTGCCACGCAAGCAAAAAGCACAATGAGGCAGACCCACACCGGGGCGCCGAGCAGTACCGCCAGCAGGAGGAGCACCCCGCAGACAAAGACACCGGTCACGCCGATGCGCAACATGACCGCCGGGGAGACCGAATCCATCGCCCGCGAATTCACCAGCGTGGCCGCAAAGAGGCCCACGGAGTTGATGCCGAAGATCAGCGAATAGCCCAGCGGTGAAAAGCCCCACTGTTCTTGCACCACGAAGGCCGAGGCGGAGATGTAACAAAACATCGAGCAGAAGCCGAAGGCCATGGTCACCAGGTAGCCCCAGACCCGGGCGTTAGTCAGCACCGCCCAGTAATTGCCCGCCACCGTGCGCAGCAACCCATCGCGAGAGCGGCCGCCCGCAGTTTCCGGGACGATAGCGATGGCCAGGACCAACTGCACCGCATGCAGCCCGGCAAGCACCCAAAAAATGCCGCGCCAGCCCAGCGGCTCCGCCAGGATGCCGCCCAGTACCGGGGCTACCGCAGGAGCGATACCTTGGAGCGCCATGAGCAGTGAATAGGCTTTCGCCGCCGCGGCACCATGCACGAGGTCCGGGACCACCGCGCGGGAGAGCACCACGCACGCACCGCCGCCGAGGCCCTGCAGCACGCGGGCCACGACGAGCACCGAGGCCGTCGGGGCCATCGCCGCTAACACGGAAGCCAGCAGAGCGAGAAAGGCGCCGGCGACAAGGAGGCGCTTGCGCCCGATGGCATCAGACAGCGGGCCCATGACGAGTTGGCCCATGCCCATGCCGACGAAGAAGCCCGAAATGGTCAGCTGCACCATGGCCCGGGTGGTGCCCAGATCGGCGACGATCTCCGGCATCACCGGCAGGTACATATCAGTAGCGAAGGGCGCTGTTGCGGACAACAGCGCCAACGTCGCCAGAAGCGGAAAAGGGATCACGCGTCGCGCTGCTCCAGCACGATAACGCCCAGGATCCACAGCACACCAGCCCAGCCGAAGAAGACGAGGGCCTCAAAGCCAATCGAGCTCCACGGGGCGTTCTCATCCACGTAGTCCAACGCCCAGTTCTGGAAAGCAGTAAACGGCATGAAGTGGATGATCTTATCTCCCACTACCGGGAGCAAACGCACCAAGTTTTCCAGGCCCATGTACAAGATGAGGGAAATCGCCACCGTGCCGGCGGTCTGCCGTAGCAGCAGACCCAGCCCCTGCACGAAGAGCACCGCGCCAAAGGCCGCGATGGGGAAGGCCCACAGCATGTGCTTGCCGTCGTCGCTGGAGAAAGGCTGGAAGGCCTCCGCCGCGGATTCGTTTGCCGTGAGATCCGCCAACACGAAGATGTACACCAATCCCAAGAAGGCGATGACAGCCGCAATCACGCCGTACACCACCAGTTTGGCGCAGGCCACGCTCCAGCGATTCGGGTTGGCCAAGAAGGTGAGGGATTGCGTCTTGTAGCGGTACTCCGTGGTCACCATCATCGCGCCCTGGATCATCATGATCGGCACGCCCATGAGCAGGAGGACGGAGGCCAGGCTCATCGGCTGCAGCGGGCTAATGCCGAGCACCGCCTCCCCCGCGTTGAGCGAGTTCAGCAGCGTCCAGCCGGTCACGATGAGGAAGATGAGCGCGGTGGTCCACCAGAAGGACTTCGTCGTGCGCAGCTTCGTCCACTCCGCGTGAACAGTGTTGAAAAACATTAGAACTGGGCCCCTTTCTGCGGTGCCTCCGCTTGGTACTGCACCGCGCGATCCGTCATGGCCACATAAGCCTCCTCCAGTGAGGCGCGGTGGAGGGTCAATTCCGTCAGCGGCACTCCCGTGGAATAGGCCAGCTTGCCCACGTAGTCTGTGGTCTGGTGAGGGATCACCAGCGTCGGGCGCTGCTCTTCATCGACCGACTCGCGGAAGGTCACTCCAGCCTCCTTGAGCGCCGAGCCGAACTCGCGCAGGTGCTCCGAACGCACCACAACCGAAGCGCTGGAGTTTTCCTTCACAAAGTCATAGGTGCGCTGATTGGCCAAGAGCCTGCCGCGGCCAATGACCACCAAGTGGTCCGCCGTCTGCGCCATCTCCGCCAGCAGGTGGGAGGAGATGAGCACCGTGCGGCCTTCTGCCGCCAGCGCCCGCACGAGCGAGCGCACCCAGCGAATACCTTCCGGATCCAAGCCGTTGACCGGCTCGTCCAGGATCAGCACGCCCGGATCCCCCAGCAGTGCGGCAGCCAGGCCGAGGCGCTGGCCCATACCGAGGGAGAAGCCGCCGGCCTTCTTGCCAGCAACATCAGCCAGCCCCACCAGGCCCAGCACCTCATCGACGCGGGAGGTAGGGATACCGTTGGCCTGCGCCATCCACAACAGGTGGTTGGCAGCGGTGCGGTTGGCGTGGACCGCTTTGGCGTCGAGAAGCGCGCCCACCTCACGCAGCGGGTTCTTCAGCTCGCGGTAGCGCTTGCCGTGCACCAGAGCGGTGCCAGCGGTGGGCTTGTCCAAGCCCAGGATCATGCGCATCGTCGTTGATTTTCCAGCGCCGTTGGGCCCCAGAAAGCCGGTCACTTGGCCCGGCTCCACCTGGAAGGTGAGGTCATCGACGGCGCGGACAGACTTGTACTGTTTGGTCAGTCCGGCTACTTCAATCATGTCCTACAGCGTGCCACAGGTTCCTGCCGCGCGCCTGTATCACCTGGTGATGTCTTCCCAGTACTTCAACAACCGCGGCAGCGCTTCCCGGAAGGGCGCTAAGAGTTCTAGCTCTTCTACCTGGTTAAACGGGACCCAGCGCAGCTCGGCGGATTCTTCGTTAGCGGTCGTGGCCAAGCGCTGCCCCGAGACCGTCCGCGCCAACACCGTGGTATAGGTCCAGCCTTCCTCGAAGGGCCCGGCAGTGACGATGGCATCCAGCACCTCAACGTCTGCCGGCGAGATTCCGGTTTCCTCCTCCGTCTCCCGCAGCGCGGCCTGCTCCGGCGACTCCGGTTTATCCCGCGCACCGCCCGGGATTCCCCAGGTCCCACCGTTATTCGTCCACGTCGCGCGATGCTGGAGCAGTACCTCATCCCCCGCCACGAGGAAGAGGCCAGCAGCTCCAAACTTGCCCCACACCGGCACCCCGCCCGGGCCCTTCGACCAGCCATCACCGGAAAGTTCTGGGTTAACGCGTGCACACATGCCTTACACGATACGCGACAAACTCCCCGCGCCAACGCCCCCGAAATCATCGCGCGAGGCGCACGAGAGCGCTATCCTAAGGGAATGACCGGCCCGGCCACCGAACTGCGCGAGCACTCCCCCGAATCATGGGGCGATCATTGGCTCGATGACGTCACCGAGCCCTCCGCGCCGGTTTTTAGCCGCCCCGCGCAGCTGGCGATGAGCTCCTTCGCCGGCCCCGCGCGCGTCATCCGGCGCCTCTATAGCTTCGCCATCACCACTCCGGGCAAGCTGTTTACGGTTACCGTCATCCTCACCGCAGCGCTCGCGGCGGCCGGCTTTTCCATGTCCTCCTCCTCGGCCGCGCGCCACGATGATCTGGACACGCTGCTAGCCTCCACCGAACCGATGTCCAACGCGGCGCACCACCTCTACACCAACCTGTCTTTGGCCGATACTGTCGCCACCTCCGGCTTTGTCCAGGCGGGCGTGGAGCCGGAGGATAACCGCGACCGCTATAACGAGGCCATCGACGCCGCCTCCGTCGCCGCCACACAGGCCATCGTCGGTACCTCAGCCGAGGATGAACGCGTGCGCGAGCTCGTCACTTTTATCCAGCGCAAGCTGCCGGTCTACACCGCCCTGGTGGAAAAAGCCCGCGTCAATCACCGTGCGGGCAACGCCGTGGCGAACTCTTATATGTCCAACGCCTCGGCGCTCATGCGCACCCAGATTCTTCCCGCCGCCGCGGAGCTGTTCACCCTGACCTCGGCGAAGGTGACCCAGCAACAGCAGCGCCTAACCCGCCCGCAGTGGGTGCCGCTTTCGGGCCTGGTCGCGGCGATCATTTTCCTCGGCTTGGCGCAGTGGTGGCTGTGGCGGCTGACTCGCCGCCGCTTCAACCGCGGTTTCGTGGTGGCCACGGGGCTGTTGTTCCTGGCACTGGTGTGGGCCGCTGGCTCCAACTTCGCCACGTGGGCCTCCGGCCACCAAGGCTTCGAGACGGTCTCGCGCCCCTGGGATTCGCTGACCGCCTCGCGCATTGAGGCCCAGCAGATGCGCACCTCCGAGACCCTGGCGCTGGTCCTGCGCTCCTCCCAACAGGACATGTCCGTGCACTTTAACTCCACGGTGTACTCCGTGGACCAGGCCCTGCGGGACTATGAGCAGGCGCTTGACGACGACGACTTCCCCTCCTCCGATCCTTCCTTGATTCCTCGCGCCAAGGAGGCCTTGGAGGATTGGGAAACTACGCACGATGCTTTCATGGAGGATCTCTCCATGGGCCACTACGATGCCGCGCTCTACCAAGCCACCGCCATCGATCCGGACGGCGACCCGACCGCCGCCAGCGCCTTCAATGCCGTGGACAACTCCCTGGCCGCGCTCATCGACCAAGCCCGCGACGCCATGCGCACCTACCTGGTTCAGGGGCTCAATGCCATGACCATGGTGTCTACCGGCGTCCTCCTAGCCACGTTCGGCGCGATTATCGCCGTGTGGCTGGGTATCCGCCCCCGCCTGCAGGAGTACCTGTGATGCGCCGCCGAACCGACCACCGCCAGCACGCCACTGCGGCCGTGCTGCTGCTCAGCGCCGCCGTGGCACTCAGCGCCTGCGAGCCAGAGCCACCCAGCACGCCGGATCCGATCCTGCCCTCCAGCGCGGATCTCAACTCCACCCCGGGGCCGCCGCTGCCGGAGGACGCCATCATCGAACCCGCCGGCACGGGAGAGGTGTCCAAGCAAAGCACCGCGGACGTTTACGGCTCCTACCGCCCGGACGATAAGAAGCCGGAGGAGCGCGTGCCCAACATCCTGGCGCGCGGCCGGCTCATCGTGGGCGTGGACCGCTCTAATAACCTGCTCAGCTACCGCGATACCGCCAGCGGCGAGGTCCGCGGATTCGAGGTCGATATCGCCCGCGAAATCGCCCGCGATATCTTCGGGGATCCCGACAAGGTGGACTTCCGCTTCGTGGAGGCCTCCGACCGCGCTCGTGCACTGAATGACCGCACGGTGGACATGGTCATCCGCACCATGACGATTAGCCCCGAGCGCCAACGCGAAGTGGCCTTCTCCATTCCGTATATGCAGACGGATGCGCGGTTGCTGGTGCTGAAGAATTCGGGCATCCATTCCATCGCGGAGGCCGCCGGGCTAACGTTGTGCGCGGCGAAAGGATCCACCATGGTGGACGCGATACGCAAACACTCGCCGTCTTCCGATATTTTGGAGACCCGCGCCTGGGGCGATTGCCTCATGGCGCTGCAGCTGGGCCAGACGGATGGCATCGTCGTGGATGACGCCCTGCTATCCGGCATGCTGGCGCAGGATAAATACACCGAGATCGTCGGCGAACCCTTGGAAAGCCAGAGCTACGGCGTGGCCGTGCGCAAACCCGATGCCTCCTATGACTCGCGCCCGCTCATCCGCCAGATCAACTCCACGCTGGAGCGCATCCGCCGCGACGGCACCTGGCAGGAGCTCTTTAATACCTGGCTGGGGAATTACATGGAGCAGCCCGTGCTCCCGGAACCGAAGTACCTCAACGAGACTCCGCCTGCCGAGGAATCACAGCCGAGCTCCGCAGCCAAGGACCAGCCCGGCGAGAAGAAGGAGGGACAATAATGTCGCACCGCTTCACCGAGGATGAGCTCGATCACCTCACGCCTGAAGAGCACGAGGACACTAACGACGCCGCCACTACCGCTGACCGCCCCGCCTCCAACGACGCCTCTAACGACGCCACCATCGACGCCACCCAAGCCGTGCGCTTTGATCCCTTCGCGGATGAGGATGACGACTATTCGGAGGACCACCACCTCAGCGTCTCCCCTACAGATTCGCACAGCGCGGGAACAGCAGCTGCCGGCGCCGCCGACGCCGAAGCCTCTGACCGCACCGCCGCCGTGCCTTTTGATCCCTTCGCGGATGACGATGACGAGGACTACGATGCCACCACCGGCAACCGCCTCTCCCCCGCGAACCGCATGGGCACGAGCGGCACGGCGACGGGCCAACCCGACGATGGCGAATACGTCGACTCGGACAATATCGCCGCGCTCATCGAGGAGCTGGGACAGCTGCGTGATCGCCGCAAGTCCGAGGACCCATCGCAGGCCTCGCGGCGCCGCGCACTCGATACCTTCCGCCAGCGCCGCAGCACCAAGCGCACCGACCGCGAAGTGGCCGATGGCATGGCCACCTTGCCCTTCGTTGTCCCGGGCAACCCGCGCGACGCGCTCATCGATCCCAAGGATGCGCCTCGCGCCGCCCCACCGCAGCTCAAGCCGGGTGACATGGTGGCCGGCCAGTACGAGATCTTGGGCGTGCTCGCGCATGGCGGGCTGGGCTGGATTTACCTGGCCAACGATCACTTCGTCTCCGGGCGCATCGTGGTGCTCAAAGGTATGCAATCCACCAACTCCGCCGAGGAGACGGCGACTGCGGAGGCGGAGCGCGAGTTCCTCGCGGACATCACGCACCCGAATATCGTGAAGATTTTCAACTTCATCGATGACCCTCGCGTGCCCGGTGGCTTCATCGTCATGGAGTACGTCGGCGGCCCCTCACTGAAGCAGCGCCGCAACGACCAAGCCACGGACCGCTTCCCCGTCGACACGGCGATTGCCTATATCCTCGAAATCCTGCCCGCCTTGGATTACCTCCATGCCCGCGGCGTGGTCTACAACGACTTAAAGCCCTCCAACATCATCGTCACCGAGGACCAGGTCAAGCTCATCGATCTGGGCGCGGTCTCCGGCATCGGCGCCTTCGGCCACATCTACGGCACGCAGGGTTTCCAGGCCCCCGAGATCGCCACGCAGGGCCCCTCGGTCGCCAGCGATATTTACACCATCGGCCGCACCCTGGCCTGCCTGACGCTGAAGCTGCCGGTGGAGGATGGCGTCTACAAGCCCGGCCTGCCCTCCCCCACGGAGGAGCCGCTGCTGCGCCGCTACCTCTCCTTCTACCGCCTGCTCTTGCGCGCCACGGATCCGGACCCACAGCAGCGCTTCGCCTCCGTCTCCGAGCTGCGCGACCAGCTCTTCGGCGTCCTGCGCGAGGTCATCGCGCTGCGCGATGGCATCCAGCACCCGGCCCAGCACTCCGTCTTCTCCCCGCAGCGTACGACCTTCGGCACAAAGCACCTGGTCTTCCGCACCGACCAGCTCATCGACGGCATCGACCGCACCGTGCGCATCACCGCCCCCGAAGTAGTCTCCGCGCTGCCCATCCCGCTCATCGTCCGCTCCGACATCGGCGCCCCGCTGCTGCAGGGTTCCTCCTACACGGAGCCGCAGGAAGCGCTGGAAACACTTCGCCAGGCCATGGAGGCCCCGGAGTATGAGGAGTCCGCGGAGATTCCGCTCGGCGTGGTGCGCTCCATGATTGACTTGGGCTACATCGGCCAGGCCCGCGAGTGGCTGAACTCCATCGAGGACCGCCTGGGGAGGGACTGGCGTTTCCACTGGTACTCCGGCGTGACCGAGCTGCTTTTGGATAAGTACCGCGAGGCCCAAGCCCACTTCGCCCACGTCCTCGACGTGCTGCCTGGTGAGGCTGCCCCGAAGCTGGCCATCGGCGCGGTCAATGAACTCATCTTGCAGCAGCTGGGTTTTTCGGAGGCCGCGCTGATCGACGCGGCCGTTGCCCGCGCCTGCGCCAACCTCACCACCTCGCTCGCGGATCTGCCCAACGATGCTTTTGAGGATCAGCCCGGCATCTGGGACCACGTCACCGATGATCCGGCCCACCTGCGCTTCAACTCGCTGCGCCTCTACGGCATCGTGTGGGCGACGAACCCGACGACGGTCTCCTCCGCCTTCGGCTTGGCCCGCCAGCTGCGCGCCGAGCACCAAGTTGAGCTCGCCGTGGCCACCTTGGATAAAGTCCCCAACGCCTCGCGCCACCACCGCATGGCCCGCTTGACCACGGTTCTGCAGCTCATCGTCCACGATCTCTCCGAGTCCCGCATCCGGCGTGCCGCCCGCCGTTTGGAGGAGATTCCGCAGAACGAGCCGCGCTTCTTGCAGATCAAGATCGCGGTCATCTCCGCCGGGCTGACCTTCCTGCGCGAATCAGACCTCGATGCTGCGGCCTCCCCCAACGATCTTTTCGAGTTCCCCTTTACCCAGCGCGGCCTGCGCTACGGCCTGGCGGATACCCTGCGGGCACTGGCGCGCCAGGCGCCGTTCGCCCGCCACCGCTACGCGCTGGTGGACTTGGCCAACAAGGTCCGCCCAGTCACGATGTTCTAGCCGCCAGCGCTACCGGCCGGCGGCATAGCCGACGCCCGGCTTAGTACAGCCCCGCCTCCCGAGCCATGGCGGCCACCTCCGCGGACTTCTGCGCGATGGCCAGCTCCTCGTTGGTCGGCACCACGAAGACCTTGACCTGGGAATCCGCGGTCGAAATCATGCGCGGCTCCTTCGAGCGCACGAGGTTGGCTTCCTTATCGAAGTCAATGCCGTACATGTCCAGGTTGTACAGCGAATCCTGGCGGACCTCAGTATCGTTCTCACCCACGCCGGCGGTAAACGTGATCGCATCCACGCGGCCCAGCGCAATCATGTAGGCACCAATGAAGCGGCGCAGCTGGTGAATGTAGATGTTGTAGGCCAGCCAGGCGTCCTGGTCCTCGTTGTTAATGCGCTCGCGCAGCACGCGGAAATCGTTGACACCCGCAATGCCCTTCACGCCGGAGCGCTTGTTCAGCAAGTCATCAATCTCATCGATGGACATCCCTGCCTCACGCGAGAGGTGGAAGATGATACCCGGGTCAATATCGCCCGAGCGCGTGCCCATGGCCAAACCTGCCAACGGGGTCAGGCCCATCGAGGTATCAATCGGGCGGCCGTTGCGAATCGCCGCCGCCGAAGCACCGTTGCCCAGGTGCAGCGTGATCTGGTGGACGTGGCCCGGGTCGCGGTCCAAGAGCTTCGGCACCTGCTGCGAGACGAACTCGTGGGAGGTTCCGTGAAAGCCGTAGCGGCGGATATCGTACTGCGAGGCCACATCGTTATTGATGGCATAGAGCGCGGCCGCCGGCGGCATGTGGTTGAAGAAGGCCGTATCGAAGACCGCCACGTGCGGGATCTCCGGCAGCAGCTTGCGCGCCACGCGGATGCCATCCAGGTTCGCCGGGTTGTGCAGCGGCGCGAGCGGGATGAGGTCCTCGATCATGGACTCGATCTGGTCCACGATGAGCTGCGGCTCGCTAAATAGGCGCCCGCCGTGCACCACGCGGTGGCCCACGGCGATGACCTCGACATCCGTCGGGCCCACACCGTGCTCGTGCATGATGCTAAACGCGCGGTCCAAGCCGAAGGAGTGGGTGGGAATCTCCAGCTCTTCCTTGAACTCCTCACCGCCCGTCTTGACGGTCACCGCGCCCTGCGGCTCGCCGACCTGCTCCACCAAACCGGAGACCAACGGCGTATCCGTGGCCGAGCTTTCCGGGTCCACCAACTGGAATTTAACCGAGGAGGACCCCGAGTTGAGAACGAGTACGTACGCCATCTACTTCACCCCTGCCTGAATTGCGGTAATAGCCACCGTGTTGATGATGTCCGGAACGGTCGCGCCACGCGAAAGATCATTGACCGGCTTGTTCAGGCCCTGCAGAATCGGGCCCACCGCCAATGCACCACCGGTGCGCTGCGCCGTCTTATAACCAATGTTGCCGGCCTCCAGATCCGGGAAGACGAAGACCGTGGCCTTACCCGCAACGTCAGAGTCAGGCGCCTTCTTGGCGGCCACGCCGGGGTCGCACGCAGCGTCGAACTGCAGCGGACCGTCCACGGCCACAGAAGAGTCGATACCGCGGGCCGTTTCCACGGCCTGCGCCACCTTCTCGACGTCCGGGCCCGCGCCCGAGGTGCCCGTGGAGTAGGACAGCAGCGCCACGCGCGGGTCCAGCCCAAACTGCGCGGCGGTCTGCGCGGAGACAATAGCGATCTCGCCGAGCTGCTCCGGGGTGGGGTTCGGGTTCACCGCGCAGTCGCCGAAGGCCCACAGGCGGCCCGGCATCACCATGAGGAAGATGGAGGAAACCACGGAGGCTTCCGGCTTGGTCTTAATAATCTGGAAGGAAGGCTTAATGGTGTGCGCCGTGGTGTGCGCCGCGCCGGAGACCATGCCATCAGCCAAGCCCTTGTGCACCATCATCGTGGCGAAGTAGGACACGTCCTGCATGGTCTCGCGCGCCTGCTCCAGCGTCACCCCCTTCTTCTTGCGCAGCTCCGCGAAGTCCGCGGCGAACTCCTCCACCAGTGGGGATTCCAGGTGGTTGATGATCTCCACACCGGACAGGTCGATCCCGAGCTCCTGGGCGCGCTTCTCGACGTTCCCGTCACCCAGAATCGTCAGCTTCGCCACCTTGCCCTTGATGAGCTCACCCGCAGCCTGAAGGATGCGGTCATCCTCACCCTCCGGCAGCACGATGTGGGCCCCAACCTCGCGGGCCTGGTCCAGCAGCTGCTTCTGGAAGAGCTCGGCGGACATATAGGGCTCGATCTCCTCCAGGGAAGAAATCGCACCGGGAACCGAGGAGACGTCGGTCAACGCGCCGACCACCGTAGCACCCACAGAGCGCGCGTGGCCCAGCGCCAACTCCGCGGCGCGGGCAGGCGCGTTAGAAATCAGCACGAAGGGCAGACCCAGTGCGGCCGCGGCCTTGGCGTCAAAGTCCATGACGCCGGTGCCCTGGAGGACCAGATTGCCCGCGGGGGCATTTTCCAGGACCTCGCTGAGCGTGGTTCCCAGGTCATCTACCTGGGCGAAGGTGGCCCCCAGTTCCTGAGCCACAGCAGCAACGTCCAATCCGTCGAAGCCGCGCCCGATGACGCTAATAAAGGCGGAATTCCGTGAGGACTTGGCGGTCATGAGAAACCTTTCTCTGCTTAGAAAGCGTGTACCCGGGCTCACAAACTGGGCACACAGTGACACTACGACACTTTCACAGTACGGGAACGCACCCCTTCGCGCCGCCAAAGCGAGGCTTCATATCCCCAACGTTGCAGGCCACCAGCGCCTCACACCGCCATAGAGTGCGGTATCCCACAGAAACTTGCCCCTCGTGACCACTTCGGAGTAGGGTCCTAACCAGGATTGTTACTTCGGGCAAGACCTAGGCTCCCCGCTCTTAGCCGTGTGGGGATGGTTCGCTATGGACCATTGTGGCCTAGGTCTTTTGTGGTTTTTAGCCACAGTGCCTGCCTACTCTCGAAAGGATTCTCATGTCGACAGAGACTCGCTCGGCAGCCGAAGCCATCTTGGATGGCATCGGCGGAGCGGAGAACATCACCTCTTTCACGCACTGTGCCACGCGCTTGCGCTTCGAGCTGGCTGATGCCTCCAAAGCCGATAAGGAAGCACTCGAATCTATCCCCAAGGTCATGGGCGCTGTGCCCCAAGGCGGGCGCAACTACCAGGTCGTCATCGGCGGCGACGTGGCCACGGTCTATGACGAGATCAACGCTCTCCCCCAGATGAAGAACGCCGGCGCGTCTACCGGCCGCTCCAATGACGATGTCAAGGCTGCTGCCCGTTCCAAGGCTAAGGGCAAACTGCCGTGGATGGATACCTTCTTCGAGTACCTCTCGGATTCCTTCCGCCCCATCCTGGGCGTGCTGCTGGGCGCCTCCCTGGTTATTGCCTTCGCCGCAGTGCTGGATGCGCTAGGCATCGTCGACTTCCGCGCTGAGGATAAGCCAGCATCCTGGCTTTTCGTCGACGCCATGTGGCGTTCCGTCTTCTTCTTCCTGCCCGTCATGGTGGCCTATAACGCCGGCAAGAAGCTGCGCATCGACCCCTGGGTCCCCGCTGCGGTCATGTTCGCGATGTTCACCCCAGAGTTCACCGGCCTCGCCGACAACCCAGCCGTCCAATGCGTGACCAACGAGACGCTGTCTGCTGAGCAGTGCTCCATCGATATCTTCGGCCTGCCAATGCAGCTGCAGGACTACGGCGGAAATGTCTTCGTCCCGCTCATCATGGCCGCCGTCGCAGCGCTCTTCTACAAGGGTTTCCAGAAGCTCATCCCGTCCGCAGTCCACATGGTCTTCGTTCCCTTCCTGACCCTGATTTTCCTCATCCCGCTAACGGCCTTCATCATTGGACCCTTCGGTGTATGGGCCGGTAACGGCATTGGCGCTGGCCTGTCCTGGCTCAATGACAACGCACCGTTCGTCTTCGCTCTGGCCATCCCGATGCTCTACCCGTTCCTGGTCCCGCTGGGTCTGCACTGGCCGCTCAACGCCCTCATGCTGGTCAACATCCAGACCTTGGGCTACGACTTCATCCAGGGCCCGATGGGCGCATGGAACTTTGCCTGCTTCGGCGCTACCGCCGGTGTGCTGGCCCTGTCCATCCGTGACCGCGACACCGTAATGCGCCAGACCTCCGGCTCTGCACTTCTGGCTGGCCTGCTGGGCGGTATTTCCGAGCCTTCCCTTTACGGTATCCACCTGCGCTACAAGCGCATCTACCCGCGCATGCTGGTGGGCTGCTTCGCCGGTGGCCTGACCGTGGCCCTGCTGACCCTGGGCTCCAACGGCATCACGACGAATGCCTTCGTCTTCACCTCACTGCTGACCATCCCGGTCTTCACCCCGATGGCCAAGTACGCCATTTCCATCGCAGTGGCTTTCTTCGTGGCCTTCCTGCTCATCCTTTTCACCGACTACCGCACCCCGGAGGAGCGCGCTGAGGCCAAGGCCGCCCGCGAGGCCGCCGAGAAGGCCGAGCTCGACAACGCCAACAACGCCGCGCTTGCCGACGCCCCCGCAACCACCGCAGGCACCGCTACTGCCGGCGCCGGTGCTGGCGCTGGCGCTGCCACCGCAACCGCCACCAAGGCAGACGCACCGGCCCAGGCTGCTGAGCCCGCCGCTGGCACCACCACCGACATCGCCTCGCCGGCCGCCGGCAAGGTCGTCCCGATGGCAGAAATCGATGACCCAGTCTTCTCCGCCGGAACGCTTGGCGATGGCGTCGGTATCGTCCCTGAGGACAACGACGTCTACTCCCCGGTCAGCGGCACGATTGTCAGTGCTATGAAGTCCGGCCACGCCTACGGCATCAAGACTGAGGATGGCGTGGAGGTCCTCGTCCACATCGGCATCAACACCGTGAAGATGAAGGGCGAAGGTTTCGCTCCGGCCGTCAAGAAGGGCGACACCGTCAAGCAGGGTGAGCTGCTGGCCACCGTTGACTTCGACAAGGTCAAGGAAGCTGGCTACGACACCACCATCGTCCTGGCCGTAACCAACACCAAGGCACTGGCCGCCGTCACCCCGGCTGGCCTCAACCACGCCTCCGCCGGCGACACGGTCATCACCACGACCCGCTAAAGCACCCACGAGGGAACCTTTGGCCCCCGTTTAACGCACCCTGACTAAGCTGGCTCGATGTATCCACCATCGTGGCCGGCTTTAGTCGTTTTACCCTCAACCAGAAAGGTGCCTTGTGCAACTGTTGCGAGTGTTCAATAACAACGTCGTGCTCGCACGACGCGGCGCGGAGGACGTCATTGTCACCGGCCGCGGCATCGGCTTCCAGGCAAAGCCGGGCACTGAGGTTGACCCGACCAAGGTGGTGAAGGTCTTCGTTCCTGACTCCGGCCGCGACCCGGATCACCTAGCCGCCATGATCGCCGGCATCCCCGGCGAGTACGTGCAACTGATCATCGACGCCATGCACTCCGTGGACATGTCTGAGGCACTACGCAGCAAGCTCACGCTGGTCGTGGCAATTGCGGACCACATCCACGGCGCGGTCAGCCGCGGCAACACGGTGTCTTATCCCCTCGAGGCTGAGGTCCGCCACCTCTACGCCGAGGACTTTAGCCTCGCGCAGCGGCTCCTCACCGCCATCAACAGTGGCCTACACACACCACTGGCTGCCGACGAAGCCGTGGCCATTACCCTGCATCTGGTCAACGCCGGCTTCGCGGTCGGAGACCTTTCCGGCACCTACCGCATGACGGGGCTGATTCAGCAGATCCTGGCCGTCATCGGCTCCCACAACGGCACGGAACTCAACAGCGAGGACATCTCCGTCGCCCGCTTCATCACGCACCTGCGCTACCTGTTTGTGCGCATGGCGGAGCACCAGCAGCTCGACTCTGACGACCGCCAAGTAGCCACTGCCATCTCCGCGCGCTACCCCGATGCCGTCGAGACCGCCCAGATGGTGGCCAACCTTATTGAGCTGCGCCTCGACAGCGCCCTAACCCCCGATGAGATCTCCTACCTGACGCTGCATATTGCCCGCCTGCAGGAGGCCTCCGCCTAAACAGTCTGCGGCGTAAGCAGTACACCTGCTTAGGCCGCTGCGACGGCTTAAGCCGCCGGTGCCTCAGCACCCTCCTCGACGCCACCATCTACCGGCGCCTCAGCACCCTCCACCGGTGCCACCGGCTCCGCCACGGTGATGATGTTGTCTTCGTAGCCGAGCTGACCACCCACAAACTTGCCGCCACAGGTAATGAGGACCAAGCGGTTGTCTCCCTGCGTGTCATTGACCACGTCCGGGAAACCCGCGCCCTTCTGCAGGCGGTACGGCGCCTCGGTCACGCGGAATCGGCGCTCCTCACCATCGATGAAGACGGTAAATTCCTGGCCCAACTCCATGGTGGTGAACTTCTCTGCGAAGCCCGTGCCCTGACCTTGGTAGTTGATGTGGCCGGTAATAACACTGGAGCCCACCGGACCAGCCTCGCCCGGCACTGCCGACGCGGAGTACCAGCCCAAGCGCTGTACATCGTGCGGGGGAATCAGCATGCCGGTATCAGTGACCTGAATCGGGTCCACGGCCGCGAACTCATCGTTAATGCCTAAGGACATCGCGCCAAAGCCCCGAAACTCACCCGGCGCCGGTTCTACCTCGTGTTCCTGTTCACCCGAGTCATCCACGAAGGGGTCATTGTTCGTTGTCGGCGCTTCAGCTTCAACGCTCTGCGAGGTTGACGTCTGTTCCTCAGCCGCATTCGTCTCCGCGGAATCGTCCTCACTGCGGCCCGCATAGAGCACTAGCTGTACAACAACCAAGATAATCGCGATGAGCGCTGCAATACCGATGAGCAGCTTCTTGTTGCTCTTCTTCTCATCGCCTACCGGCTGCGCTTCGCTGGCGGGGTGTTCAGGTGCAGAGGACTCACCGGGATACTCCGGGATACCGTTCTTTTCGCCATCATCAGTCATTTTCTATTCCTCGCTCCTAACTTCTACGTTCTAACTTCTGAGATTTAGCTTATAAAAATATTGGCTCTAGTTATTCGTTCTAAACAATAGACTAAAAATCAGACGACGAATCCCCTCCAGCGTTTATGCCCTGGAGGGGATTGTCCTCATTGTTCTCTGCCCCTACCAACCCCAACCCGTGAGGGCTGGGATGGTGTTGCGGTCTGGACTACTTGATGAAATCCTTCATGCCCGGGTCAAGCTTCGTCGCACCGGAAGGTACGTGCTTGATCTCCACGCGCTCTGCATTGGACGGCAGCGGCTGACCGGAGTCCTCCGGCGGAGTTGCGTCCAGGACAGTGACCTCGCGGTCATCGCGGCCGGTGTTGTCACCGGTCTCCTCGGACGGTTCACCAGCGTTGTCACCGGTGGACTCACCATGGTCACCGCCACGGCCGTTGTCCTCGATGACCTCAGCGTTGTGGTCGCCATCGTGGCCACCATCATGTCCACCGTCACCGCTATTGCCACCATCAATGATGAGCTTGATGAGGCCCAGACCCGGGATGAGCAGCAGCCACCACGGCAGATCGGACTTCTTCGAGCTGCCATCGTTGTCGTCCTTATCCTTACCGTCGCCGTCATCCGGAGTCTCGGTCGTGGACTCAGACGGCTCGTCACCCGGCTTATTCGGAGTCGTTTCCTCACCCGGGTTATTCGGAGTGGTCTCCTCACCCGGCTGGTTCGGGG
>NZ_KV794750.1:0-19957 GCF_001808895.1 Corynebacterium sp. HMSC070E08 | reverse complement strand
CAAAATCAACGCACTCTAAAACCGGAAGGGCCCCTTTACTGTGGTTCCTTTCCCCCTGATTTTAAGCCGCACCGAGCGGCCGGATGCCATCGATTTCATCAGCGACGGCATCCTCAGCCACCTCCAATTCATAACGGCTTTGCAGGTTAAGCCAATACTGCGGTTCGCTTCCGAAGTACTTTCCTAGCCGAAGAGCGGTATCTGCAGTGATTCCACGCTTGCCGTGGACAATCTCATTAATCCTCCGCGGCGGAACGCCAATTTCTACAGCCAGTTTGTGTTGTGTAATCCCAAAAGCCTCGATGAAATCTTCATTAAGCACTTCGCCGGGGTGAATCGGCGGATAAAGCTTGGTACTCATAACTGTCCTTAGTGATAGTCCTCGATAACAACGTCCGCTGGGCCGGCCTCGGTCCAGCGGAAGGTAATCCTCCACTGCTGATTGACCCGGATACTGAATGTTCCTTTCCGGTCACCTTTCAACGCTTCGAGGCGGTTACCCGGTGGAACTCGTAAGGAGTTCAGTGAAACAGCAGCATCGAGCTGATGGAGTTTTCTATTAGCAGTTTTGTGGATTCTCGGATCAATCCGCGGCGACGCTTCGCGTAATCAGACAAGCTCGGTATCACGGTTACCGAAAGACTGAATCATGGGTTCACCCTACAAAACATAACGGTGACCGTCAATGACGGTCACCGTTAAACCATTGAAGACACTTGCACCCTTCCAGTTTTCTCAATGGCCCCCAAAGGCACCTTTTAACTGGAACCTTATGCGCCGTAACTAATGTTACGACCTGGGATTTCTTCGAATACCGCGCCCAAATGGTGCCTTTATTGTGGTTCCTTTGCCTCTTCACTGAATGCAAAGCGCTTTCCGTCCACCAAACGGGTCGCGCCGGTGGCATCGAGGTGCTCTAAGAGCGGAATAGCAACCCGGCGCGTCGTTCCCAGAGCCTGTCGCGCCTCCGAGAGGGTGAAGGGCTGTTCCAACTGCGCAACCACGCTGAGTGCCTCGCGCCGAGCGGAAGGCAAAAGCACAACGCCTTTGTCTAACCGGAGCACACGCCCGGCGCGCTCGGCAGCGGCGAGCTCTTTGGGGCCCAGCCCCAATTCCTTAAGTTCTTCTGCCTCCGGGGCGGCGAAAGGCTCGGCGTACAGGCGTTGCTCGAGCTCAGCTACTCCCCTCTCCGCGGGGCCCAAATCTACAGCCTGACCAGGCACGCGCAGCACGCCATCGACCGATTCGAGCTGGGCTGCCGCTACTGCTAGGCCCAGTAGGGCCGGCTCCGACAGGTTCAGCGCGTCCATGGCCGCTGCTTTCGTCAGTCCTGGGGAAAGCGGGTTCGCTGCGGCATGTGCTTCCACAGCCGAAACGAGAGCATTCTTCCACGCGGTCACCTGTCGTGCGGCAATCCACCACTGAGCGAACTCGATGACTCCGGCAGGCTTTTCCTCCACCGAGAAGCCATCGCGCACGAGCTCTTCGTGTGCAGCGTAGCCGCAGCGCTTGAGCCACTCGGACGGGTTGGCCGGCTCTAAAACTTCTAGCTCAGCTGCGCGCTTCTTCGCATCACCACGCCTGCTCAGCTCAGCCGGATGCACGTCCACGACCTCAAAGCCCGCCGCCACGTGCCGCCCGCCGGGGCTGCGCACCACAAACCTATCGAGCAGCGTGAGTGGCAGCGGGCTTTCCAGTGTCAACCTCGCGAATTCACCGCCTAAAGGCCGCAAACGCGCGCCCACCCCCACCGTGCCAATGTGCACCACGAGGTTCTGGGGAAGCTCGGTCATCACGGTCCCAAAAGTACGGCGAATATCCACGGTATCGAGCACCCGCCAACGCCCTGGGCTCAGCAGTGCATCCCCACGATGAACCTGGTCGGCGGCCACCCCGCGGAGGTTAAGCGCCACGCGTGTCACCGGGCCAGCGCTGTCCACCGACGTGTTTTCACTGTGCACTCCGCGCACCGTCACGAGTTGCCCGCCAAGCTGCAGCTCATCCCCCACCGAGACAGTCCCCGCCGCCAGCGTTCCCGTCACCACGGTGCCAGCACCCTTCACGCTGAAGGCACGATCGACCCACAACCGCACGCGTGCTTGGCAATCCGGCGCGGGCATAGCGGCGAGCACCTGGTCTAACTCGGCGCGAAGCTTTTCGACGCCCTCGCCGGTCTTTGCGGAGACTTCGACCACGGGAGCGTCGGCAAGCGCTGTTCCCGCCAGCTCTGCCTTGACCTGCGCGGTGACCTCAGCGCGGCGGGCAGCGTCTGCCTTATCCGCGCGGGTCAGCGCGACCACACCGTGCTCGATTCCCAGAGCGCGCAATGCATCGCGGTGGTCAGCGGACTGCGCTTGCCAGCCTTCATCGGCCGCCACGACAAAGAGCACCACCGGCGCGGGCCCCACCCCGGCCAGCATGTTGCCCAGGAACTTCTCGTGTCCCGGCACATCGACAAAAGCCACGTCGGCGCCGGAGTCGAGCTTCGTCCACACGAACCCCAAGTCGATGGTCAAACCGCGCCGCTTCTCTTCCTCCCAGCGGTCCGGTTCCATTCCCGTCAGGGCTTTGACCAGGCTCGACTTTCCGTGATCCACATGCCCGGCGGTCGCCACAACGTACACCTACATCACCGCCTGAATCGCAGCAATAAGCTCCGCATCCTGCGCCTCCGGCACGCAGCGCACATCCACCAGGCAGCGTCCCTGGTTCACGCGTGCCACCACGGGAGGCTCGCCCAACCGCAGTGGACGTGCCAGCTCTTCTGGCAACGCCACGGCCCAGCCCGGCAGCGGTACCTCGGGCGCCCCGCCGCCGCCCACACGCCCGGCATGCTCGACAACCTCGCCGCCCACCGCCGCGGCGACCTTCTCGGTACGCTCGCGATGACGTTTAGCGTCAGTGTGCAGCGCATCCTGCACGGCGTTGGAGGGAGTGGCAAGGGAGGCCTCGAGCGCGTTAAGCCGCAGCTTGTCGATGCGCACCGCCCTCGCCAGCGGATGTTTCTTACACGCGGCGATCGCTTCCTTCTTTCCCACAAGCACGCCGGCTTGCGGTCCGCCGAGGAGCTTATCCCCCGAGAAGAGCACTACGTCCGCGCCATCCCGAAGAGCCTCGCTGGCGGAGGGTTCCTCAGGAAGCACCTCATCGGGTGCGAGCAACCCTGAGCCGATATCCACGATGAGCGGCAGATCTGTGAGTCTGCGCAGGGCTGCAACCGACACAGAAGACGTAAACCCACTGATCAAGAAGTTCGAGGGATGCACCTTGAGAATCGCCCCGGTGTTCTCCCCGAGCGCCCGCTCGTAGTCCGCCACGTGGGTGCGGTTCGTCGCGCCCACCTCCCGCAGCCGTGTGGCCGTGGACTCGATGAGCTCCGGCAGACGGAAGCCCGCACCAATCTCAATAAGTTCGCCGCGGGAAATGATGACCTCCTTGTCCGGGGCCAAGGCGGCGGTCGCCAGCAACAGCGCGGATGCCCCATTGTTGACCACCAGTGCATCCTCCGCGCCGGGGCAGGCAGCCAAGACAGCGTCGACCGCGCCACGGCCCCTATCCCGTGAGCGCAGGCCGCTGTCCAAGTCCATCTCGACGTCCGTGTAGCCAGCTGCTGCCACGAGCGCATCTACCGCTGCCGGCGGCAAAGGGGCGCGGCCCAGGTTCGTGTGGATGATCACGCCCGTGGCGTTAATGACGCGGCGCAAGGAATAGGGCTGCCCTGCTTCCAGTCTGTCGGCCAGCTCCTCTTGAATGCGGGTGGGGTCGAGGGAGCCGGAGCGGGCGTCGGCAAGCACGGCGTCGATGATCGCGCGGACCGAATGCGGCGCCAATCGTTGGTGGGCGTCCTGCACCGCTGGGTACTGGAGGATCTCATCCATCTTCGGGATGAAGCGGCGGGGGTCAGTCATCAAAGTTCCTCCTAGCTGCGCTAATGGCGGAGACGGACAGGAATCGAACCTGCCAGACCGAGATGCTCGGCCTCACCGGTTTTGAAGACCGGGGCGCCCACCAGGACACGTACGCCTCCGTCTGCTCACCATACACGCGGCTAGAATAACCCCCATGTCTGACATCACACTTACCTCCTTTGCCGCCGGTGGCGGCTGCGCCTGCAAGATCCCCCCGGGAGAGCTCGAATCCGCCGTCGCGGGCCTCGTGGGCACCGCGGACCCCAACGTGCTGGTCGGGCTTGACGACGGCGACGATGCCGCCGCCGTGCGCATCCCAAACGGCCTCGCGGTCATCTCCACCGCGGACTTCTTCACCCCGATGATCAACGACCCCTATGACTGGGGCCGGGTGGCGGCAGCCAATGCGCTTTCCGACGTCTACGCCATGGGCGGCACTCCCATCACCGCCATCAACCTCGTGGGCTGGCCGCGCGAGAAGCTCGGTCTTGATGTATTGCGCGAAGTCCTGCGCGGTGGCATGGATGTGGCCAGCGAGGCGGGGATATCCATTACTGGTGGACACTCCATCACTGCCCCGGAGCCCACGTATGGTTTGGCTGCCACGGGCATCGTCCACCCCGACAAGATTATGCGCAACGACGCCGCCGAGGCGGGCCTGCCCATCACGCTGACCAAACCAATCGGTGTGGGCATCCTCAATAACAAGCACAAGGCCACCGGTGAAGTCTCCCAGGCCGCGGTGGATTCCATGACCACGCTCAACCGCGAGGCTGCCGCGGCCGCCGTGGCCGCGGGCGTGCGCGCGGCTACCGATGTCACCGGCTTTGGTCTTCTGGGGCACCTCTACAAGATGTGCCGCGCTTCCGGTGTCGGCGCGGAGCTGGATTTTTCCGCTGTTCCTGCGGTGGACGGCGCCAAGGAGGCCCTGGCGGAGGGCTTCATCCCGGGCGGCTCGCGCCGCAACCTAGATTGGGTCCGCCCCCACCTCGACTCCAATTTGAGTGAAGAGGACTTGGTCTTCCTCGCCGATGCCCAAACCTCCGGCGGCCTGCTGGTTATCGGCGAGGTCCCCGGTTACCCGGTCATCGGCCGCACCGTGCCGGGCGGGGCGCACATTACTATCCGCTAGTCACTGTCGAGTGCGTGAGGCCTTCTGCCTGGCGGCGGGCCTCAGCACGGCGCTTTTGCGGGCCGATGCTTGTCGACGGATCTTTCACCGCCTCCAACCCCGCATTGAGCACGCCGAAACGAGTGCAGGCAGAACCCGCCAGAAGCGCCAGGCCGGAGACCACCGACACCGCGCGCGACTTTGTGACCGACGCGATTGCGGTTCCCACCCCGCCCGCGGCAATGAGCGCCTCGGAGGCCTTCATGAGTTTCCCGGGTGTGCCTTCGTGCAGCGGGCGCAGAGGCTCTGGCTCCATGTTCGCTTCCATGACACGGGTCGCGGCCAGATCGGTCGCCGCGGCAGTGATACCGAGCGCTCGTGCCGCACCAGCATTCTCCACCGGGGTAAAGACCATGGCGGCACCCGACGCCGCAGCCGAGGCCGAGGACACGAACACATAAGGCAGATGCTTCTTCGCGTCATTCCACGTCGGGTTTGACGTGTTGGCCAACAGCACCGCCGTGTAGCCCGCCAGCGGGCCACCAAGCACGCCGGCGACAGCGCCTGCTGGACCCGCCGCCTTATCGAGGAGGCGGCGAAGCGACTTCGGCAGCACACCGCCGACCAGTTCGTCCGCTTCCTCGACCGCCGGCAGGGCCGCGGCGGAAGCGAAGCTGCCCAGGATCCACGAGCCGATGGACATCGGCGAGGTCACCTTGAAGACGCGGAACATGTTGAGCAGGCGCTCTGGGCGGCCGAGGTCGAGCACCAAAAAGACCGACCCTACCGATGCCGCGGAGAAAGCCGTCATCCGCGTCGAGCGTTTCAGCGGTGCGTTCCCAGTGGCCTGGGCACCGGCGGCCAACATCGCAGAACCGCCGGCCACGCCGCCGAGGAAGAGATAGCCGCCGATGGGCCACTCCCACGGCGGGGCCTTGACTACGGGCTTGCCGTAATACGAGGAAAACTCGAAGTCCTCCGCCATACGCTCTTCTTTGGAGCCGTCCTGCGCGCCAGCGCCGACGCGGCCGCGCTTGCGTTTCTTGCCGCTGCCTCGCCTGCGCCTAGGCTCCTGCGGCGGGCGGTACTCATCAAACTCGCTCACTTGCGGCCTCCCAACATGAATGCCCCGGCCACGGCCAGCGCCATTCCTCCGATAGCTTTCGCTGCGGTCTTGTACATCTGCGGCAAATCCGCCGTGGGAACGCGCGGATCCGGCGGCAGCCCGTAGACCTCTGGGGAATCGAGCAACAGGAAAATAGAACCCGTTCCACCGACCCCATCCTGGGAATTGGCGCCGTAGAGACGAGCCTCCGTCAGCCCCTGCTCGTGCAGGACGCGCACACGCTCCTGCGCGGCAGCGAGCATCTCCTCGTAAGGGCCGAACTGGATGGAATCC
The DNA here is from genome assembly GCF_001808895.1 of Corynebacterium sp. HMSC070E08. NCBI lineage: Bacteria > Bacillati > Actinomycetota > Actinomycetes > Mycobacteriales > Corynebacteriaceae > Corynebacterium > Corynebacterium sp. HMSC070E08. Next base: position 13,539 of record NZ_KV794750.1, on the reverse strand, counting down.
GTCGGGCACGTCTTGGCGCACGCGGGCTGCTCGCCGATCTTGAGGCGGTCATAACACATGGTGCACTTCTGGGCCACGCCCAAGTTCTTGATCGGCATCGCCTGCCCCGGAATATGGTCAGGCCCTTGGGGTTTCAGCTGCTTCAGCTTTGCCAGCACGTTCACACCCGCGTGGTCAGGGACCTCATAATCCACGGTGGCGGTCTTGTCTGCCTTGAGCGTCACGCCGCCGTCATCGCGGCGCTCAATGACGCCGAAGGGGCAACCGGCCACGCACGTACCACAGCCATTGCACACGTCGTCCTGCACCACGACGGTGCCGAACTCGGAGCGAAAGAGCGCGCCCGTCGGGCACACGTCCAAGCAGCCCGCGTTGGTGCAGTGCTTGCAGACGTCGGAGGACATCAGCCAGCGAAAATCATCGGTATCTGGGGTGACGCTTGGTGCAGAGGTTGTGGGCATACCCAGCGCGACGAGTCTGCGCCCCTCCTCGCGCGCCTGCTCAATGCGCTCGTTGTTTTGCTCGATGAAGGCCACGTGACGCCACGTATTCGCGCCCAGCCCGCCAGTGTTGTCATAGGAGTTTCCGGTAACCGCGTAGCCTTCCACTGGGTTGCGGTTCCATTCCTTGCACGCCACCTCGCAGGCTTTGCAGCCAATGCACACCGAGGTATCGGTAAAGAACGCCATTCGCTGATAGGTCTCATAGCCGTGTCGATCGGCCTTTTCGGTCAAAATATTAGCCACGCGTCCTCCTTAGCTTTCTTTACCTTCATAGTCTGCCTCGTTGCCCGCCGTTGAATCATCACCAGTGTTCTCTGCGGAGGCGGTGCTCTCAGTGGTGAAGGCGTCTGAGACATCCAGGATCCTGTTTCCGGATTCCACGGTCAGGTGCGCCCGCTCCTGGTATTCGCGGAGCAGCTTGACGCGTGCCTCGCCGCGCGGGCGGCGGCCCGGCTGAATATCGCACGCACCCACCTTGGAGTTCTGGATGAACACGTTCGGCTCCAAGGTCAGACCCAACAGGTCGTTGGCGCCATCGCCGGCCACCTCGGTGGTCTCCGATTCTCCGTAGTGATAAGGCAGGCCGATCTGGTGGAAGTCCTCACCATTGATGGTGAGCATCTCCATGCGGTCCGTCACCAAAACCTGAGCCTCGATGACGCCGCGCGGGGACACGATGGTGGCCCACTCGCCGTTGACCAATCCACGCTTGGCGGCCAGTTCCTTGTCCACCTCGCAGAAGAGTCCCGGCTGCAGCTCCGCCAAGTAAGGCAAGCGGCGCGACATCGCGCCCGAGGTGTACATCTCCGTCAGACGGTAGGTGGAGAAGACAAACGGGAACACGTCCTCGCCCCGCTCCCCTGGCTCGGGGCGGGAAAGGTTGTCCGCGCGTTTGATAGTCAGGCGCGTCGGTGACTGCTGCTGCTTGTACAGAGCGTTGTGCACCGGTGATTCTTGCGGCTCGTAGTGAGTCGGCAGCGGTCCGTCGGACAGCCCCTTCGGCGCGAACAGCCAACCCAGGCCGTCGGCCTGCATGATAAACGGATCGTCGCCATCGAGGGCGTCGGGGCCGACGGCGTCGACAGGCGCGACATAATCCGGGCGCTTCGTCACCGGGAAGTCCGGGACATCATCGCCGACCCACTTGCCCTGGTCCTCGTCCCACCAAATGTACTTCTTGCGCTCCGACCACGGAGTGCCATCCGGCTTGGCGGAGGCGCGGTTGTACAGGATGCGTCGGTTGGCCGGCCAGACCCAGCCCCACTCGAGTGCCACCTCGTTCTGCTCCGAACCCGGGACCTTCTTCGCGGCGTGGTTGATGCCGTCCTTATACACGCCGGTGTAAATCCAGCAGCCGCCGGAGGTAGAACCATCGGCGCGCATCTCCGTGAAACTCGGCAGCAATTGGCCCTTCTTCGGCCCGTCGAGGTAGTAGCCGTTGATCTCGCGCAAGATCTCGTCCGAGCTGGGATCCCCGTGCTCATCCTCGGTGTAATCCCACGTCACGGACTTAATCGGCAGGTCGCGCGGGTCGGTCGAATCCGCCAAGCGCTCCCGAATCTTCTTGCCCAGCTGGTAGAAGAACCACGCCTCACTGCGGGCCTGGCCCGGCGGCGGAGTCGCCTGGAAGCGCCACTGCACCATGCGCTGAGTCTGGGTAAAAGTTCCGGACTTCTCCACGTGCGTTGCCGCCGGCATGAGGAAGACCTCGGTGGCAATCTCCTCGGTCTTGAGCTCGCCGTTCTTGACTTCCGGCGAATCCTTCCAGAAACTTGCCGTTTCAATCTCCTGGAAATCGCGGACAACCAGCCACTTCAGCGAGGCGAGCCCGCGGCGCTGCATGCCGCCGTTGGACTGCGCCACCGCAGGGTTCTGGCCAAAGACAAAGTAGCCTTCCACCTCCTTGCGCAGCATGGCCAACAAGGTCTCATACGTCGAGTGCGCACCGGACAGGCGCGGCATGAGGTCAAAACCCCAGTTATTTTCCTTGGTTGCGGCGTCGCCCCAGTAGGACTTCATGAGCGAGACCGCGTAGTTCTCACCCAGCTGCCAGAAACCCTTCTGGTCTTCCTGCCGGAAGGAATCCAGGTAATCTTCCCAGGTCTCCTGATCCGCGTGCGGCATGGGCAGGTAGCCCGGCAGCGAGTTAAAGAGGGTCGGAATATCGGTCGATCCCTGAATCGAGGCGTGCCCGCGCAAAGCCATGATCCCCGAGCCAGGTCGGCCCACGTTGCCCATGAGCAGCTGCAGGATCGCCGCGGTACGGATGAACTGTGCACCCAGGGTGTGCTGGGTAAAGCCCAGCGCGTAGGCGAAGCACGTAGTGCGCTCCGGGGTGGAGTTCTGCGCAATCGAGTCCGCCAAGTAGTAGAAGTCCTCCGGCGAAATGCCACAGGTCTCTTCCACCATCTCCGGGGTGTAGCGCGAGTAGTGGCGCTTGAGAATCTGGAAGACCGTATTCGGATCCTCCAGCGTCATGTCCTTCTCCACGTTCCACGAGGAGCCCTCAGGCTTTCGCACGTACTGCCACGAGTCCGTGACATACTTGCCCTTCTCTGCGTCGTACCCGGAGAACAAGCCCTCCAAATCCTCGGTGTCCTGGAAATCCGGCGAGATGATCGACGCCGCGTTCGTGTAATTCACCACGTAATCGTGGAAATACAGGTCATTATCCAGCACGTACTTGATAATCGCGCCGAGCAGCACCACGTCCGTGCCTCCGCGAATGCCGATGTGGCGGTTCGCAAAGGCAGACGTACGTGTGTAGCGCGGATCCACGTGGATAATGCGCGCACCACGCTTCTTGGCTTCCACGACCCATTGGAATCCCACGGGGTGGCATTCCGCCATATTAGAACCCTCGATGACGATGCAGTCCGCATTCGCCATATCCTGCAGCGGTTGGGTTGCGCCGCCGCGGCCAAACGACGTTCCTAGACTAGGAACAGTGGCGGAGTGTCATATGCGCGCCTGGTTTTCCACCTGGATCGCGCCGGTGGCGGTAAACAGTTTCTTAATGAGGTAGTTCTCCTCATTATCTAGCGTCGCACCACCCAGGCCCGCAATGCCCATGGTGCGGTTGAGACGACGCCCGTGCTTATCGACGTCCTCCCAGTGCCTCGCGCGCGCCTCCACGAAACGGTCCGCGATCATATCCATCGCGGTTTCTTCGTCGAGCTCCTGCCATTCGGTGGCATAGGGCGCTCGGTACTTGATCGTGGTGATGCGTGTCGAGGAATTAATAAGCTGCTCAGAAGCAGAGCCCTTGGGACACAGGCGGCCGCGGGAAATCGGGGAATCTGGGTCGCCCTCGATTTGGATGACGCGGTCATCCTTGACATAAACGCGCTGAGAACAACCCACTGCGCAGTAGGGGCAGACCGACTGGACGACGCGGTCCGCGTCAACGGTGCGTCCGCGCAGGTCTTCACTCTTAGCCGACTGCGTGGACACGTCGCGGCCGAAGGCATCCTTGTTCCGGATTTGGCGCACAACGGGCCAATTCAGTGGGCTAAAACGTGACATGATTCAAACCTACTGGCTTGGCCTTGCGTTTTCCACCCTGTTCAAGACCAGAAAATACTGAACAAACCCAAAACGCGAAAAGCTGGAGCTTTGCAGCTCCAGCCTCTTAGCCCTTAACCGAGATTACTTGCGGGTCTCGGTGATGCCGTCGGTATCGATTTGCTCCTTGCGCAGATCCTCGGTGTGGGTCTCGGTGTCCTTGATGGTCTCCTTGGAAAGGTTAACCTTCTCCACCGGGACGGTCTTCTTCTCTACATTCACGCGCTCTTCGTGCAGGGTGACGGAGGCTTCCTCCGCGCCGTTATCACCGATGGTGCCGGTGTAGTTGGCAGCGTCAGCCTCGGAAATCGGGGTGCGCTCGACGCGAACCTCTTCGCGCTCAACCGGAACCTCGACGGTCTCGGTATCGGTCACGACGTACTTGCGCAGGCGCGCCTCGCCGGTGGCCACGCGCTCCTTGTTGACGTCCAAGCGCTCCTCGGAGCGGATAACCTCGCCCTCGTTGTTGGTGACGCTATTGTCGGAGACAGCGGCGCGCTCGGTCTCATCCTTAGCGTGTGCACCTGCACCAGCACCGGCAACACCAGCGCCAGCTACGCCAGCACCGGCAACGCCAGCGCGCTCATCACGCTCGTCACGGTAGGTGGTTACGTCCTGTGCGTTCTCGAGGTCGTAGTGCTTGAAGATGTCCGCCTGCGCCTCAGGAGTCAGCGGCTTATCGGAGTCAAAATCCGGCGCGTTCTCGATGCGGTCCTTAGAGAAAGCCAGCTTGAGCTCATCACCGGTGAAATCGTGACCACGGAGCGGAACCAAGCTGGAGCTCATACCGAACAGACCGTGGTTGACCTCAACGAAAGTCGGCTGACCGGACTGCTCGTCGACGAAGACCTCCTTGACAGAGCCCAGCTTCTCGCCGGCCTTGTCGTATGCGGTTGCGTTAAACAGATCCTTGATGTTCTTACCCATTGTTTCTCTAAACCTTTCTACATTTGGTCTATATTGAGATGGCAAACCATAGCTTTAACTTCTACCCCCATAAGTCAAAGGAAATTGGGGGACGATTTGCTATTTCGTTTGCGTCGCCACCCACCATACGGACGAAACAAGAATGCGCCACCGCAGCAACCCCTTCTTGTGCCAAAATCGCGCTTAGCCGCAGGTCATATTAGCTATAACGATTGGATTACAGACTAATTGAGCATTTCAAACGCCCGTTAGCCCGCCATCCCGCTCCCACACCCGAGCCGAGACTCAAAGCCATTAACTTGCGCTCGCAACATAGCACTCAACAACAGCCCTCTACGCAACCCTTTACTACCCCCACAGGCAAATCCAATAAATGTTAGCTACCCCCACCCCAGTTTTCAGATTCGTTAAATGGTCTACTTTCCCAATCATCACACCGCCATATCTGAGTACCCTGAACACCATGAACCAAACTAAACACTTCGAACTCAAAGTCCCCGGCGGCAAGCTACTCGTTGTCGATCTCGATATTGACGCCGACAGCACCGTTACCGCAGCCAAGGTCTCCGGTGATTTCTTCCTCGAACCGGAGGAAGCCTACGAGGCACTAGCCCCAGCGCTGGTCGGCATCACTACCGCCACAAGCACCGAGGACATCCAGTCCCGCCTCGATGCCGCGCTTGCGCGAATCGATTCACCCGTAGCTCTCCACGGCTTTGATACCCATCACCTAGCTGTCACGGTCAAACGTGCGCTGTCAGGCGGTACCGACTTCACGGATCACAACTGGGAAATCTTGCGCCCAGGGGTTCTGCCCACCCCAGTCAACGTTGCCCTTGACGAAGTCCTCCTCAACGAAGTCGCTGAAGGAAAGCGTGGCCCCACTCTGCGCTTCTGGGAATGGGAAGACCGTGCCGTCGTGTTCGGTTCCTACCAGTCCTATGCCAATGAGTTGGACCAGGAGGGCGTCGACAAGCACGGCATCATTCCAGTACGCCGAATCTCCGGTGGTGGCGCAATGTTCATGGAGGGCGGCAATTGCGTGACTTATTCCCTGTACGCCCCAGACTCGCTCGTGGCCGGTTATTCCTACGAGGCTAGCTACGAGTACCTGGACCAATGGGTACTCGCGACGCTGAGCAAGCTTGGCGTCAACGCCTGGTACGTGCCGATTAATGACATCACCTCGGACGGCGGAAAGATTGGCGGTGCCGCGCAAAAGCGCCGCAAAGGTGCGGTGCTCCACCACACCACGATGAGCTATGACATCGATGCGGACAAGATGATGGAAGTCTTGCGCATCGGCAAGGTCAAGGTCTCCTCCAAGGGCCTGGCCAGCGCAAAGAAACGTGTGGACCCGCTGCGCCGCCAGACCGGCGTGCCCCGCGAGGAAATCATCGACACCATGGCACGCGAGTTCGCCACCCGCTACGGCGCCGTCGACGCTGAGCTTTCCGACGACTCCCTAGCAGCCGCCCGGCGCCTCGTCGACACCAAATTCCTCAACGAAGAGTGGACCAAGCGCATCCCATAATTTGCAGGGGAATTTCTGGGCAGCGTACGGTGTTATAAGTTCTAGTGAACCGATCGGTATAAATCTACCGAACCATTTGGTCCATTTCTATACAACACTGTCTAGAAGGAAAATCTCGTGTCCGACACTTCCTCCCGCGCATCCTCGCGCACGCTGCCCTCTTGGGCCACCGGCTTTGGTGCCCAGGTCATCGCCGGCCTCATCATCGGCCTGATCCTCGGCTTCATCGCCTCCGGCATGGAGTCCGAGTGGCTCTCCGATACCCTGTCCGGCGTCGGCGGCGCGTACGTCCAATTGCTCAAGGTGATGGTCCCGCCACTCATCTTCGCGGCCGTCGTCACCTCGGTTGCCAACCTGCGCAAGGTGGCTAACGCCGCCTCGCTGGCGATCTCCACCCTTGTATGGTTCGCCATCACGGCCTTCTTCTCCGTCTTGGCTGGCATTCTCGTCGCCCTCGTGATGAAGCCAGGCGTAGGCACGACTGTCGACGCCTCCACCGCCGCCGATCCCTCCAACGTTGGCTCCTGGACCGCATTCCTCCAGCAACTCGTCCCCGCCAACTTCTTTGGACTCAAAGCTTCGCTTAGCGACGGCGAAGTCTCCCTCAGCTTCGGCGCCCTTCAGCTCCTTGTCATTTCCTTGGCCTTGGGCATCGCTGCGGTCAAGGCTGGCAAAGCAGCCGATCCCTTCCTGCGCTTTACCGAGTCCTTCCTCAAGGTTATCCAGGTGGTCCTCTGGTGGATCATTCGCCTCGCCCCGATTGGCACCGCCGCCCTCATCGGCAAAGCCGTGTCCACCTATGGCTGGGATGCGCTGAGCTCCTTAGGCAAGTTCGTCCTCGCGATGTATGTCGGACTCGCCCTTGTCATTGTTGTGGTCTACCCTGCCGTCCTTGCTTTCAACCGCATTCCAATCATCGGCTTCTACAAGCGCGTATGGCCAGTATTCTCCCTCGGCTTCGTCACCCGTTCCTCCATGGGAGTCATGCCGGTTACCCAGCGCTTTACGGAGAGGGCCATGGGTGTGCCTCGCGAATACGCCTCCTTCGCCATCCCGCTCGGCGCTACCACGAAGATGGACGGCTGCGCCTCCGTTTACCCGGCTATCGCCGCCATCTTCATCGCTCAGTTCTACGGAATTGACCTTTCTCCGACCCAATACCTTCTCATCATCTTCGTTTCCGTCATTGGCTCCGCAGCTACTGCCGGCACGACAGGCGCCACCGTCATGTTGACACTGACGCTCTCCACGCTGGGCCTCCCGCTGGCAGGCGTCGGCCTCTTGCTCGCCATCGAGCCCATCATTGATATGGGCCGCACCGCCGTCAATGTCACCGGTCAGGCACTGTGTGCCACGATCGTAGCCAAGCGCGCCGGCATCCAAGACCAAGCAACCTGGGATGCTGCCGAGGGTGGCGTCAATGACATCATGAACGCTGATGAGAACGAACGGGACAGCGTGAACGTTTAGGAACATAAGTGACGTGGAACACACATAGTTTCTGTACGGTGGAAGCTATGTCCACGTCAACCCAAGCACCACCAGACCCCGATTCCACACAACACCGCAGCGCCATCAAGGCCTCCTTCATAGGAACCTTCATCGAATGGTTCGACTATGCGGCCTACATTTATATGTCGGCCATTATCTCCCGGGTCTTCTTTCCGGAGATGGAAGGGCGCCGCGCGCTCATCATGACATTCGCACTCTTTGCGCTTTCCTTCCTCGTCCGCCCGCTCGGCGGAATTGTGTGGGGACACTTTGGTGACAAACACGGACGAATTCAAACCCTGACGGTATCGATCACGATGATGTCGCTGGCGACAGCCGTGATCGGCTTCCTCCCCAGCTACGAAACAATCGGATTCGCCGCCACCCTGCTACTTCTGCTTTCGCGCATGGTCCAAGGTTTCTCCGCGGCTGGCGAATATGCCGGGGCAGCCACGCACCTCGCAGAAATCGCTCCGACGCATAAGCGGGGTATCTACGCCGCAATCGTGCCTTCCGCCACAGCATCCGGCCTGCTACTGGGCTCCCTCATCGCAGCACTACTCACCGGCGTGCTTGACGACGATGCCCTCATCTCCTGGGGTTGGCGCGTCCCCTTCCTCATCGCACTACCCCTGGGCCTTTACGGCCTGTGGATTCGCCGCAACGCCGATGAGTCTTCCCGCTTTGAGAATCAAGATGACACGGAGGAATCCCCTCTTCGCGAGGTCATCAAATACCCCAAGGCCCTGGCAATCGCCTTCTCGGGCGCAGTTCTCAACGCCATCGGTTTCTATGTCATCCTGACTTACCTGCCGACCTATCTCTCCCAGGAGCTGGGCATGGCGGAAACACCTGCCTTCATTGCGTCATCGGTCGCTTCCGCTTTCTATGTCGGCTTCGCACTTCTCACCGGCCTGCTATCAGACCGCCTGGGTCGCCGCACGACCATGCTGTGTGCTGCACTTTTCATGGGACTCTTCATTGTTCCTGCCTTCATGCTCCTGGACGGCGCTGGGATCCTCCTGGTCATCATCATCCAGGTGTGCCTGGGCGGCGTGCTTGCGCTTAACGACGGCGTCCTCCCCTCCTTCCTCTCCGAACAGTTCCCCACCCATGTTCGCCTTTCCGGCTTTGCACTCACCTTCAACACAGCTAACGCTGTCTTCGGCGGCACAGCGCCCATGATCGCCACCTGGCTTATTGACAAAACAGACAACCAACTCGCCCCGGCGTATTACCTTGTTGCCGCTGCGATTATCACCGGCGGAGGCGTTCTCTTCGCCTCCAAGCGGAATCGCCTAAAAGAGATCTAACCCACCGCCTCACTCTCCCCCTCCTGGTAGTAACTTCCATCAACGACCCACACTTGAGCTTCAGGCAGCGTCAATCGCCCGACCGCTAGCGATCCGAATTGTCGTTTCAGACGACGAGCAGGGCCGCACGAATTGACTTCCGGCCTGATGCCGCTGTACCAACCTGTCCTGATAGGCGGGCGCCTCGTTTGCCAGAAGATGGGCAAGGTTCCCTCTCCCCCTTGCTTTTTGGGAGTCCTCGGCCAGCCACGGGATCGTGCCTGGCCGGTCCTCGGTCGAGTTATTGTCCGGAGTTGGTGTGCAGCAGTCGGGTTCCCCGCTTTGCCCGGGGCCCTCGCCTGTGGGCGGCGTTCCCTGTCTGATGCGCAGTCTCCTGCGCCGGTTGAGGGCGGCCAATGCCGATGCGAGCACCACGGCTGCGGCGAGGGCTGCGATCAGGGTGCTGTTGTCGCTGATCCAGGCGCTGGCGGCGGCTGACCATACGGCGAGGCTGTTGGCCTGTGCGGTTCCGCCGGTGGCGGCGGGATACCAATACCAGCTGAGGTAGGCGCCGGTTATGGTGAGGATGAAGGCGGCGATGCGGTTGCTGTGCTTGGCCAGGCCGGTGATTCTTCGCCCGAGGGCGGCCCCGGCGATGGCCGTGCCTGCCGAAACGAGCATCAGGACAGTGGCCGAGCCTGCGGCGTAGGCGGCGAAGACCGCGAGCAGCCCGGCGTAGCTGGCGACGGCCTGGGCTTGGGCGATCACGGCCAGGAGCACCCCGAGGGTGCAGCCGAGGGATGCTGCGGCGTATCCGATCCCGAAGGCCACCATGCGCCCGGTTTTGTGACCTGCCCCTGCGGCTTCTTGTGTGCGGGGTTTCGTGGCCCAGGCCGGCAGACGGAGCCGTGGTGTGAGTCCGGTGAGCATGGCCAGGCCCAGCAGGAGAAGGATCACCCCGGTGGCCATTCCCAGCCAGGGCGCTGCGCTGATCAGGGTCCTGGCGCCCGCGCTGACGATCAGCCCGAAGGCTGCCAGGGTCCCGGCGAAGCCGAGGCTGAGCGCGAGCCCGGCCCGAAGCCCGTGGGCCAGACGCAGCGCGAGCGGGCGCGTCCGGGCGTCCCCGATGGTCTGGGCTATCCAGGCGGGCAGGAGGGCGAAACCGCAGGGATTGACCGGGGCAATCATTCCAGCGGCGAAGGCCAGGGCAAGCAGGGCTGTCATTGGGCACCGGCCTTGGTGAGTTCTTCTTGGATCTTTTCCGCAGACGGGTCGGTGGCCCGGAAGGTAACGTCGCCCTTCGCGTCGACCACCACCAGGGTGCTTATGGAGGTGACCTTGTACTGGGTGGTCAGTGTGGCCTCGGTGTCGATGACGGCAGGGAGCTCAGGGGCCTTGATGTAATCGCGGAATCCGTTGATGGTCTCCTTCGGTTCTCGGGGGTCCACGTCCACCAGGAGGTAGTCGGCCGAGCTTCCCAGGGCCGTGGAGGCCTTGTTCAGGGAATCGGCCCCTTCCACACACTCACCGCATCCGGCAGAGAAGAAGAACAGTGCTGCGGGCTTACCGTCCGGGATGGTCCGGGTAGTGCCGTCAATGTCGGAGACCGTAACAGCAACGGCACCGGCCGCGTCGGGCGACGAACCGCCTGGCGCGGCCGACGGGCCGCTCGGTGAGCTGGCGCAGGCGGTTGTCAGTGCCATGACCGCTGCCAGAAACAGGGCGGAGGCGAGGTGCCTGGGCCGGGGAACGGACAGAGAACGGCGGGATCTCGGGTATGTCATAGTGTCTGGTGGTTCCTTCCAGGAATGGGGATGGGGACTCAGGCGGTACCGTGGTCGGTGCGGTGGTGCTCGGGGACAACAGATAGGTGAGGGCCTGGTCGGTGGCGGTCAGGGCATTCCTTTGCTTCGGTAGTGGGGGCTTGGAGCTCAGGCGCAGCAGGAGAGCTCGGAGACGTCGGTGGTGAAGGCCTTGGCGGCGATCCTGATGCCCTCGGCCATCGTCAGGTAGGGGCTCCAGGCGGCGGCGACCTGCGCGGTGGTCATGCCCGCTTCGAGGATGTAGACGCCGGCGGCGGCGATTTCCCCGGCGTCCTTGGCCACCGCGGAGAGGCCCAGGATCCGTCCGGTGTCGCGGTCCGCGACAACCTTGATGAAGCCGCGGGTGTCGCGGTTGACCACGGCTCGCGGCACGTACTCCAGGGGGAGGACCCGGCACTCGCAGCTGATCCCGGCGGCGACAGCTTCCTTTTCCGTCATCCCGACCGCCCCGATGGCGGGACTGGTGAAGGTGACCCGGGGCAGGTGCCGGTAGTCGACCTCGGCCAGGGCATCGGTGAACGCATTGTCCACGGCCAAGGCGCCGTGGGCCGCTGCGACGTAAACGAACTCCCGATGGCCGGTCGCGTCCCCGGCGGCCCAAACCCGCGGGTTGGACGTGGCCAGGCGGGAATCGACCACGATCTCGCCGGATGCGCCGGTCTTCACCCCGACGGCGTCAAGGTCCAGTCCCTCGGTCACCGGGCGGCGGCCCAGTGCCACGAGGATGCGGGAAGCGCGGAACACCTCCTCGCCCCCGGCCACGTTTGCCGTCACCGAGACCCCGTCCGGGCCGGAGGCCACGGAGTCGGCCATGGCCCGCCGGACCACCCGGATCCCCTCGTCGGCGAACACCCCCGCCAACGCCTTGGATGCCTCCGGTTCCTCCTGCGAGGCCAACCGGGAACGGACCAGCATGGTCACCCGGGAGCCCAGCCGGGAGAAAAGCTGTGCCATCTCCAGGGCAACATAGCCTCCGCCCAGGATCAGCATTGATTCGGGCACCTCGTCCAGTTCCATCGCCGTCGTCGAGGTCAGGTACCCGGCCTCGGCCAGTCCGGGAACGGGCGGCACGTAGGGTGCGGAGCCAGTGGCCACGAGGTAGTGCCCGGCCTCGATCGTTCTCACTGCACCATCCGGGGAGATCACCCGGAGCAGCGGTGCGTCCTGGGTTCCGGTGAACGACGCGTCCCCCGAGATCATCGTCCACCCGTAGTCCGCGGCCAGATCGACGTACTTCTCCGTGCGCATGCTTTCAACCAGCGCGGCCTTGCCCTGAATCAGGGCCGGCATGTCCACCGGGCCCGCCGAGGCCGCCACCCCAGGGAAGCGGGCCGAATCCAACGCCACGTGGCGGGCCTCCGCGGCAGCCAGGAGCGCCTTCGACGGGACGCAGCCCGTGTTCACGCATGTCCCGCCCACGGTGCCGCGCTCCACCATCACGACGCGCTTGCCCAGTCCGGTGGCCCGGATCGCGGCCGCAAACGCTCCGCCGCCGGAACCAATAATCGCCAGATCGAACTTTTCGTTTGTCATTCCAGATGTCTCTTCCCTGTGGTTCAAAAGTTCCTATGGAACCATTGTGAACCTTCCAGTACAATGGAAGGTCAAGTGTGGTGGCCATTGGAAGGGGAATCGGCGAACATGAGGATCGGACAGCTTGCGGAAGCAACCGGAACCACGACCAAGACCCTGCGGTTCTACGAGGAGTCGGGGCTGCTCCCTCCGGCCGAGCGATTGGCCTCCGGCTATCGGGACTACGCCGAGGATGCCGTGGGTCGGGTCGGGTTCATCCACCGGGGCCAGGCCGCCGGGCTGACCCTCGCCCAGATCCGCCAGATCCTCGACATCCGCGACGGCGGCCAGGCGCCCTGCGAGCACGTGCGCGACCTGCTTGACGTGCGCCTCGCTGAGATCGAGCAGCAGATCGCGCAGCTCTCCGTGCTGCGCGACACTATCGCGGACCTCAGACAGGACGCCGCACACCCGGACCCTGAAACGTGCAGCACCGATCAAGTGTGTAGGTACTTGTAATCCAATTGGGCACACCTCCTTAGCAACCACGCTATGCGAGAGTTGCAGCTCGACGAGAGCCAGGATGACAGGATTAACCGCCAGGAGCTATCTATAAATAGGGACTATTTCTTACCTGGAAGTAACATTTTGGCGGTTGAGGATAATACCTTTGGTGCATTTTGAGCCAAAGTAAAAATAGTCCCCTACGGGAAGACGGAAATAAGACAGTTCCCGGTGGACAAGAACAGTCTTCGCGAGCAGGTAGTTGGTGGGCCCTTGCGTTCATAATTCTGTGCACCATCACCACCATGATCGACAGGCGAAAACCAGGTTCTTCGGGTGGGTTGGCCCGCCTTCGGCCCAGTTGTGTCGGTGATCCAACTGGCTGAGAA
>NZ_KV794749.1:0-58265 GCF_001808895.1 Corynebacterium sp. HMSC070E08 | reverse complement strand
GGACTCCATGTCCAAAAACCCTATGGACATAACACTCGCTGCCTAGCGGGGTCCTCCTTAGTTGCGGTAACTTTTGTATTGCAGCGTTAGTTAGAGTTAACGCCTCGCGTTATTGACGTGTCGCGTTATGGGGGGTATGGTGCATTTATGATTCAGTCGTTCGCGGATAGGGATACAGAGCGCTTATGGAATCGAGAGAGGGTGTCCTCGATAGATTCACGTATTCACTCGGTAGCTCTTCGCAAACTGAGGCAATTGGGCTATGTGCAGAGGCTAGATGAGCTTCGGATTCCTCCGGGGAATAGGCTCGAAGCGTTGAAGGGCGATCGGCGGGGTCAATATAGTATTCGTATCAATGACCAATGGCGGATCTGCTTCCGGTGGACCGCTTTAGGGCCAGAGGAGGTTGAGATCGTTGACTACCACTAAAAAGCTCCCCCCAGTGCACCCAGGTGAAATCCTGATGGAAGATTTTCTTAAGGAAATGGGGATTACCCAGCACAAGCTCGCTGTTTCGATAGGGGTCCCGCCTCGACGTATTAACGAAATCGTCCACGGAAAGCGGGCTATTACCGCCGATACGGCTCTTCGCCTTGCCAAGTTTTTTGGAATGTCCCCACAGTTCTGGCTGGGGTTGCAGACCCATTACGACTTGGATGTCGCAGAGGACAAAATTCTTGCCGAGCTGGACGATATTGTGCCGCTTCAGGCAGCGCCGGCTTAACGCGTTTGCCGTCTGTGACCGCGTAGCGCAGGGTGAGTTGCTCAAGCCGAAGTCGCCGTTGTTGCCAAAGTTTCTCGCCTCGCCGCGGGATCTGGCAAGATCTTTGGCAACAATGGCAGTGCCGTCACTGGTGGTGGGGCGGCTGGCACGCGCCTCCCTGAGTTAGTGGCCATCAAACCGCTTTAGGAGCGGTCGAAGTCGCGCTGCAGGTGCACCAGCCCGAGGCGCACGCCGTCCTTGGTGTGGATATTGGGCATGCGGCCGGTTTCCACGAACCCGAACTTCTTGTGCAGGGCAATGGAGGACTCGTTGGTGTCCACGATGTAGGTAATCATCGTCTCCACGTAGTCATTTTCCTTCGCGTGGTCCATGAGCGTGTCCATGAGCTCGCTGCCCACGCCCTTGCCCCGTGCGGACTCCGCAATATAGATGGAATCCTCCGCCGTGCCGTAGTAGATAGCTGGGGTGACAAACTGGAAGTAGGCGGCCCAGCCAATGATTTCGTCATCGTCCACCGCCACATAGACGGGAAAACCTTCCTCCTCCATCTGTGCGAGCCACTTTTCGCGGTCCTCGACGGACTCCTGCCACGTGACTAGGTTGGTGGCCGGCTTCGCGGCGGAGGCGGCATTATAGATGGCGGCGATTGCGGGGGCGTCGGCAAGCTCTGCGGGACGTACGTGCATGATGTTCCTTAAACCATGAGTTGCAAGTGGGTGAGGTCTATCCAGCGCCCAGCTTTGCGGCTGACTTCTTTTAACGTTCCTACAGTGGCAAAGCCGAACTTCTCATGCAACTTGATGGATGCGACGTTGTCCGCCACGATGAGTGCCAGCAGCGTATGGACCTGCTCCGCCTCGCGGGCATGCTGAACGACTGCATCGAGCAAGCGCGTGCCTACCCCGCGGCCGTGGGCGGTGGGATCAACGTAGATCGTCGTCTCGTAGCAGCCCAGCCACACCTTAGGATCGCGGTAGGGGCGGTAGAGTGCCCAGCCCAAGTACGCGCCATCGTCATCGAAAGCCACGAAACAAGGACAGGCTTCGCGGCGCAGCTGGTGGAGATACTCGGTGCGCTCTTCCACTGTGGCGGGTTCGCTGCGAAAGATGAAGTGGGTCTCCCGGATGGCCCAGTTTAAGGTGGCGGTCATTGCGGGGACGTCGGCGTCCGTCGCTTCACGGATTATCATGCGCGCAAGACTACACTCGCAGCCATGTCTAAGAAGAAGCCACGCCCCATGCCCGTTCCCGCCGAAGGTTTGAGCCAGCTTATCGACGCCCACACGCACCTCGCCTCTTGCCGCGACGCTGACGCCGACCTCGTTGAGCGTGCCCGTGCCGCAGGTGTTGAGCGCATCGTCACCGTGGGCGATGGCCTAGCGGAGGCGGAGAAGGCTTTGGCCGCGGCGCAGGAATTCGACAACGTGTACGCGGCCTGCGCTATTCATCCCACCAAGGCGCATGAACTCGACGAGGCCGCCCGTGCGCGCCTGAGCGAAATGGCTGCGGACCCGCGCTGCGTGGCCATCGGGGAAACGGGTCTGGATACCTACTGGATTTATCATGAGCCGGAACGAACTGCACCCCTTGACGTCCAGGAGGAAGCGCTTCACTGGCACGCCGAGTTGGCGGCGAAGGTGGGCAAGACGCTGATGATCCATAATCGCGAGGCAGATGAGGAGCTCATGCGCGTGCTGGGGGAGTGCGCTCAAGTGCCGAAGGTCATGTTGCACTGTTTCTCCTCGCCACTTGAAGTGGCCAAGGAGGCTCTGGAGCGTGGCTACGTTTTGTCCTTTGCTGGCAACGTGACGTTCAAGCGCAACGAGGAGATGCGTCAAGCCGCAGCGCTCGCGCCAGCCGGGCAGCTGCTCATTGAGACGGACGCGCCGTACATGACCCCGGAGCCCTTCCGTGGTGCGCGTAATGAACCTTCGTTGATTGGTCATACGTACCGCTGCGTGGCGCAGGCGCGCGGCCAAGAAGTGGAGGACTTGGCCGCAGAGGTGGCTGAAACCTTCGCCGAGGTCTTCGGAGTGTGATGATCTTCACTCAAAGCAAAGGTGCTGCTCAACGGTGGCGCGCGTGTTTGGTGTGACGAGTGTGTTGCCAGTGGTGGCGGCGTGTGAGAACGTCTCGATCGTTACGCTCTGTTACCGTATCGTTATCCAAAGTTAGTCCGGCCTTGATGTTGCCGGCTGGCGTGCATTCGCACGCCACGTCAGGTGCTGAGGAGAGTTCAAAGACCTCTCTGGGCACGAAGCAACGCAGAGACGAGTAAAGGTTTATGTCCCCGAAGAAGCAGATCAAGCGAATCAACAACTCCCGCTCCCTGCCACTGCGCATGGCCACCGGCGGTGTGCTCGGCACGTTGGCTGTGGGTGGTGTCGTTGCCGTCGGTTCTCAGAAGGACATCACGCTCGACATCAACGGTGAGACCACCCAGCTGGCTACCTTCGCCGGCGATGTTAACGCGGCTCTCGAGGCCGCAGGTGTGAGCGTTGGCGGGGAGGACGTTGTCTACCCGGCGCTTTCTGAGCGGGTCTCCGATGGTGACTCGATTACCGTTCGCACCGCCAAGCCGGTTGCGGTGACCATCGATGGCGTGGAGACGAAGATGTCCTCCACTGACCTCACCGTGTCTGACCTGCTGGGCGGCCTCGACGGCATCGTCCCAGGCGCTGCTATCACCTCCGGTTCCAAGACCGTCGAGGATGATGAGGTTCTGACTGAGGGAATGAACCTTGAGGTGGTATCCCCGAAGATCATTAAGCTCTCTGACGGTGGCTCTGTGTCCTACGCCAGCGTTGCGGCTAAGACCGTGAAGGACGTGCTAGAAGCCCGCGGTATCACCGTGGGCAAGGATGACCGCGTGTCGCCGGACCTTGACGCTCCCGTCAAGGCCGGC
Organism: Corynebacterium sp. HMSC070E08; assembly: GCF_001808895.1. Classification (NCBI taxonomy): domain Bacteria; kingdom Bacillati; phylum Actinomycetota; class Actinomycetes; order Mycobacteriales; family Corynebacteriaceae; genus Corynebacterium; species Corynebacterium sp. HMSC070E08. The sequence continues at coordinate 54,637 of NZ_KV794749.1, read as the reverse complement.
ACGGCCATCACCGTGGACCGCGTGGACATCTCCGAAGAGGAGAAGACGGAGGACTTCGACGCACCAGCTACCTACGTTGATGACCCGGAGCTGGAAGAAGGCACTGAGGAAGTCCGCGAGGAGGGCACCCCAGGCTCGCGCACCGTGACCCGCAAGATTGTGAAGGTCAACGGTGCGGAAGAGTCCAACGACATCATCAAGGAAGACGTGCGCACCGAGGCCGTCGCCGCAGTCATCGCGCGCGGTACCAAGCCGAAGTCCACCGCACCGGCCGTTGCTGAGGGCTCCGTATGGGATGCCTTGGCACAGTGTGAGGCCACCGGTAACTGGTCCATCAACACCGGTAACGGTTTCTCCGGCGGCCTGCAGTTCACCCCGTCGACCTGGGCTGCCTTTGGCGGCACCGAGTACGCCCCGCAGGCCTGGCAGGCCTCCCGCGAGCAGCAGATCGCCGTGGCCCAGAAGGTTCAGGCCGCACAGGGCTGGGGCGCATGGCCCGCCTGCACCTCGAAGCTCGGCCTGCGCTAAAGCTTCAGCGCCCTGCGTATTAGTCTGGATGACATGACACAACCCCACTTGCTGGGCCCGGTGGAGATCCGCGAGCTCGCCGCTGAGCTCGACGTGACGCCGACAAAGAAGCTGGGCCAGAACTTTCTGCATGATCCCAACACCATCCGGCGCATCGTGGCTGCCGCGGACCTGCAACCGGAGGACCGCGTGGTGGAGGTCGGCCCTGGTTTGGGTTCGCTGACCTTGGGACTACTGGGTGAAGTCGAGCACGTGACGGCCGTGGAGATTGACCCGCGCCTGGCAGGCAAGCTCCCAGATACCGTGGCGGCGCGGGCAGCCAACTTTGCGGATCGCCTCACCGTGGTGGAGAAGGACGCACTCACCGTTGAGGCAGGGGAGTTGGGGGAGCCGACCGCCTTGGTAGCTAACTTGCCCTATAACGTGGCGGTGCCGGTGCTGCTCCACCTGCTGGAGGTCTATCCATCCATTCGTCGTGTCCTGGTCATGGTGCAGCTGGAAGTAGCTGAGCGCCTCGCCGCCGCGCCGGGCAGCAAGGTCTATGGCATCCCCAGCGTGAAAGCATCCTTCTATGGACCGGTTCGCCAGGCCGGCACGATTGGCAAGAACGTGTTTTGGCCGGCACCTAAGATTGAGTCAGGGTTGGTGCGCATCGACTGCACCCGCCCCTTCGACGAGTCACTGCGCCCGCGTCTGTTCGCGCTGATCGACGCCGCCTTTGCGCAACGCCGCAAGACACTTCGCGCCGCCCTGGCAGGTTTCTATGGTTCCGCCGCAGCAGCCGAGGAAGCGCTGCGCGCGGCGGATATCGATCCGCGCCTGCGCGGTGAGAAGCTGGGCGTGGAGGACTTCGTCCGATTGGCGGAAGCCTCATGAGTAGGACAGGAGACGACTCCCCGCAGATCTGGCAGGCGCGCGCCCACGCCAAGGTCAACCTGCACCTGGGGGTGGGGGAGGCACGCGCGGATGGTTTCCATGAGCTGGCTACGGTCTTCCAGTCCCTCGACGTGCATGACCGCATTAGCTACCGCTGGGGCGAGGAAAGCAGCGTGGTGGTCACCGGCAACCACGCGAAGGGTGTGCCGGCGTCAACCGAGAATCTGGCGTGGCGCGCGGTAGAGCTGGTGGCTCACAACCTCATGTTGCCAGCTGCCGGCACGCTCACGATGGAAAAGAACATCCCCGCCGCCGGGGGCATGGCCGGTGGCTCCGCTGATGCCGCGGCCGCCTTGCTTTTGGCCAACCAAGCTTTGAGCACCGAATTCGGCCGTGAAGCCCTCAGCATGGAGAAGCTCTACGAACTCGCCGCGGAACTGGGCTCCGACGTGCCTTTTACCCTCATGGGCGGCACCGCCTTGGGGCGCGGGCGCGGCGAACTCTTGACCCCGATGCTCTCGCGCGGGCGCTATATCTGGGCAATCATCACCAATGCGGAGGGTTTGTCCACACCCACTGTCTTCCGCAAGCTGGATGAGCTGCGCGCTGCCGGCCGTGGAAGCACACCGCACTTGGACACGGAAGCCGTGGGCCAAGCCCTCGTCGGCGGCAACCCCCACGAGCTTGCCGCGGTGATGCACAATGACCTCCAGCCGGCAGCACTCTCTTTGCGTCCGGACTTACGCAAGATTCTCGACACCGGTGAGGCCGCCGGCGCCCTCAAGGGCATCGTTTCCGGGTCTGGGCCTACCTGTGCCTTCCTCTGCGAGGACGAGGAGACCGCACAGGAAGTGGTGGCCCAGGTCTGCGCCGATAACCGCGGAACCCGTGGCCTGGTGACCGCAGGCCCCGCAACCGGAGCAACGCTGGTCTAGCGCCAGCGCTGTAGGTAGCGGTCCTTAGAGGACGGCCATCTCCACGGGCTTGAAGTCGAGCTTGTAGCGCTGCGGCTCCTGGTCACCGAGGAGGTCAAGGACCACCAGTTCTTGCTTGTTCGCATCGGTGACGTAGGCATAGCCGTTTGCCGCCTTGAGGATCGGACCCGGCTGCTGCCACTCCTCGTTTTCCTTCCACGGGGAGATAGCGTCAATCTTCTTTGTTACCTCGCCGGAATCCGGGTCGATGACGTTGAGCTTGCCGTCGGTCGTGAGGACTAAGGCCTCGCCCAGGGGACCGCGGGCCAACGAGCGGAACCAATAGGATTCGCCCAGTTCAACCTTCTTGGCAGAGTAGTCCTCCGTATTGATGAGGGTCACTGAGGTGGGACGCTCGAAGTCGACATCCTTGTCGGTCTTGTTGTCTGCCAAGATGATGTTGGATTCCTCCGAACCCGCAGAATTGCCGGAGCGCTGGTATCCGTCCTTGCCCGCGTAAGCGGAGACGTCGATCTTGTGGAATTCGGTGCCGTCGAAGACGACGGGCCCATCCTCGCAGCCGAAGAAAAGGGAACCGTTGCCGGCGGCAGCTTCGCCGTGGACGCCAGGACACTCAGTGGTTTCCGCAAGGACCTTGCCGGACTTGTCGAGGTGCTGGATGGTGTGGCGCTCGTCTTCCGTGCCCTTCGTGGTGACCACGGAGCCGTCTTTCAGCGGGACGGCCACACCGTGGTGCGCAGCGCCTGTCTCGACGGTGTTGACGGGCTTGGCGTCTTCCTTGCCGATGTCCTCGGTCTTGTAAATCCGTGCCACACCATCGCCGTCGGAGAAGAGCGCGGTAAAGCCGTCGTGGTGAACCACGTGACCGGCGTGCGGTGCGTCGATGGCTGCGCTGAGAAGCTGCGGCTGCGCCGCGTAGTAGTGCTTGTGGTCGCCGTGGGGCTTGGTGATGCGCCCCGTGTCGAAGGTGAGGAAGCTATCGCCCTTGGTCACCATGATGTGGCGGTTATCGCCGGCATCGCTTAGACGGAGGAATGCTTTCAGATCTTCGCTCTCGATGACCTCACCGGTTTCGCCGTCGAGCGTGGTGAGGCCGTTTTTGTGGGAAAGAAGGATACGGTTTGGCAGCTCAGCTACCTCAGTCTCACCTTCCGCGGCTTCGAAGCCGTCATGGCTGTGCTCCCCATCATGGTCATCGTCGTGCTCGGCATGCGCGTGGGAGGCTTCAGCGCTGGAGGGCGACGTGGATTCCTCGCTGTCAGGGGAGGAGCAAGCGGACATGGTGAGGATCGTGGCGGAAAGTGCGGCGCACAGGGCGAGACGTTCTTTTTTCATAGTGCGCCAGAGTATTGGAAGTGAAAATCAATAGCAATAAAGGTAATGGTGCGGGGGTAACCGCGCCGAGGCACTAAGATGAACACTCGATATGGCGAACCTCATTAACCTTGAAAACGTAACCAAGTCCTTTGGGCTTAAGACCCTGCTGGACGGGGTCTCCCTCGGCGTGCAAACCGGTGATCGCATCGGCATCGTCGGCGTCAACGGCGGCGGCAAAACGACGCTGCTGGAAGTTCTCACCGGTATCGAATCCCCAGACTCGGGCCGCGTGTCCCACAACTCGGAATTGCGCATGGCGGTGGTGACCCAGCGCTTTGAATTAGAAGAATCGCTCACCATCGCCCAAGCCATCATCGAGCCGCTCGGGCTGGAAACCTTCGAGTGGGCATCCAACGCGAAGGTGCGCGATGTCCTCGGCGGCCTCGGCATTGTTGACCTAGGGCTAGACACCCCTGTGGGCTCGCTCTCCGGTGGTGAGCGCCGCCGCGTCAACCTGGCTGCCGCACTCGTTCAAGACCTCGACATCGTGGTGCTCGATGAGCCGACCAACCACCTCGACGTCGAAGGTGTGCAATGGCTGGCCAGCCACCTGCTTTCGCGCAAGCTAGCGGTCGTCGTCGTCACGCACGACCGCTGGTTCCTCGACACCGTGGCCACCACTACCTGGGAGGTGCACGACGGTGTCGTCGATGCCTACGAGGGTGGCTATAACGACTGGACCTTTGCCCGCGCCGAGCGCGCCCGCCAAGCCGATGCTATTGAGCAGCGCCGGCAGAACTTGGCCCGCAAGGAGCTGGCGTGGCTGCGTCGCGGAGCGCCGGCGCGTACCTCGAAGCCGCGCTATCGCATCGAGGCAGCCGAGGCACTCATCGCCGACGTCCCCGCACCGCGCGACAAGGTCGAGCTCATGGCCTTTTCCAAGCAGCGCCAGGGACGAGTCGTCATTGAGCTCGAGGACGCAAAGGTCACAACCCCGGACGGTCGCACGCTCGTGGATCACCTCACCTGGCGCTTGGCGCCGGGCGAGCGCATCGGCCTCGTTGGTGTTAACGGTTCGGGCAAGACCACGCTGCTGCGCGCCCTTGCTGGTGAAGTCGAGCTTGCCGCTGGCAAGCGCATCGAGGGCAAGACGGTGCGCCTGGGCTGGCTGCGCCAGGAGCTCGATGATCTGGATCCGGAGCGCCGGCTTCTCGACGCCGTCGAAGACGTCGCCACCTACGTTCACCTGGGCAAGAAGGAACTGTCCGCGTCCCAGCTCGCGGAGCGCCTGGGTTTTTCCGCCAAGCGCCAACGCACGCCGGTCGGCGACCTCTCCGGCGGTGAGCGCCGCCGTCTGCAGCTGACCCGCGTGCTTATGGCGGAGCCAAACGTGTTGCTTCTCGACGAGCCCACGAACGATCTCGACATCGATACTCTCCAGGAACTGGAGTCCTTGCTGGACTCTTGGCCGGGCACCTTGGTGGTCATTTCGCACGACCGCTACCTCATCGAGCGCATCGCGGATAACACCTATGCGCTGTTTGGGGATGGCAAGCTGACCAACCTGCCGGGCGGAATCGAGGAATACCTGCGCCGCCGCCAGGAGATGGAGGCCGCCACTGCGCGCGGCGTCCTCGATTTAGGAGAAGCCTCCAAGAACTCTGACGAGCAGAGCGCGGACGCCGCCCCGGTCAAGCGGTTGAGCTCCCAGGAGGAGCGCGAGCTGACCAAGAAGATGAATGCGCTGGAGCGCAAGATGGGCAAGCTCGACGATAAGACGGCGAAGCTGAACGAAAAGATGGCGGTGGCTGCAGAGAAGATGTCCTCCGGTGAGGGAGACAGCGGTGAGCTAGCGAAGCTCGACTCCGAGCTCAAGGCCATTGCCTCTGAGCGCGAAGAGCTAGAAATGGAATGGCTGGAGTTGGGGGAGAAGCTCGAGGGGTAGGCTCAGCCCTACCCGAAGAGCGCCGCGATGCCCAGCATCGCCGGCAGCGAGAGGAAAGTGGTGAGGAAGACCGTATCGCGCGCCACCGTTTCTCCCGACTGGTAAGTCGCGGCATAGTTGTAGACGTTCTGTGCGGTCGGAAGCGCGGCCAAGATAAGCGCTGCGTAGAGCTCGTTGCCGCTCAGCCCCAGCGCCAAGCCGGCCGCCAGCGCAATCGCCGGCATAGCAATGAGCTTGAGAACCGTGGCGGTAATCGTCGGCAGGCGGTCAACGGCTAACAGCCCGTCACCGGTGAGTGAGGCGCCAAAGCTCATCAGGATCATCGGGATGGAGGCACCACCAAGGATCTCGAGCGGAGCCATAATGACGTCGGGGACGTGCCAGCCTGCGGCGGACACGATGAAGCCGGCGATCGCCGCGATGACCACTGGGGCTGTCAACCCTGAGACCACGGAACTTAAAATCGAACGCAGGCTTGTTCCCTGGGCGTTGAGGCCGGCGATGATGAAGGGCGAGAGGACTGCCATTTGCAGCACCAGCGCTGGCACCACAAAGGTGGCATCACCGATGACATAGGTGGCGATGGGCAGGCCGATGTTGACTGAGTTGTAGTAGCTGGCTGCGGCTGCGCCGGCCATGGTTTCCGCTCCACTGCGCCGGAAGAATAACGCGCTCAGCACCCAATACAAGGCCATCGTGGTGACCGAAGCTATCGCGATGACGGCGACAACCGGCGAGGCAAAGGCCGCGGTATCAGAGGTGGCCACGCTGGAAAAGATCAGCGCTGGGGTCGCCGCCCAGAACGCCGTGCGATTGAATTGCAGGCGCGCCTCACCTTCGCCGATAACGCCGCGCCGAGCCATGATGAAGCCCACGCCGATAACCACAAAAATGATGGCGAAACCGGTTAAGACGTCCAGCAACAGTGATCACCTTTCGGATACTCGTTAAAAAATCCATACTAAAGCCAGCCTTGGCTATTCTTCCATGCCGGCATGCAGCCACCGGCAAGTGATAACAAAGTGGTATCGAAAATCCCACATGAGCGGGAAGTCTTTTTCCGCCGAAGCATTTTTGTGGCACGGTGGAAGGCATGAATTCTTTCCGTCGTGTTTCCCGCATGTCCGCCACCGCCGCCGTGGCAGCTACCCTCACCGCTGCTCTGTCGGTGTCCGCTGCCCAGGCCGCCCCGGTTAACTCCTCTTCCGCACAGCTGCAGGACGTAAACCAGCTGTCTTCCCAGGCCGTTGAGCAGGTCAACTCTTTAGAGATCGAGCTGCCTGCGCAGGCCTATGACCTGGCGAAGCAGTTTAATGTCCAGTTGCCGGGCTTCATTAAGAAGCCGACCCCGTCCGTCGCCGGCGAACTCGTTGGTGCTACCCACGCCCACCTGCTCAAGCAGGGCCACCACGAGGATGCCAACGCCAAGAACATCGCGCAGGAGTGGGCAAACCAGGCAGCAGCTGGCAAGGTCACCTTCCACGACAACGCAGGCGATGGGCTGACCCACCTGGAGGAGGGCAGCGGCAACATTTACAAGCTCACCGAATCTGAGGCCAAGGAGCGCGTGGACTGGCTCAACCGCGACGTGCCCGTGACCAAGACGGATGGCACCGGCTTCGGCGTCGCCCAAGCTTTTGACGGAACCTACGTCTATGTGGCGGAGTACTTCTTCAACAAATAATCCTCCCGAGAGGCTCTTTTTAAGGCCCTGCTGGAATTGGGCTAGCTCAGTTCAGCCATTGGCGGGGCCTTCTGCACGTTTTCGTGGAGAAGGTTACAGTGGGGCCCATGATTTTGATCAACGTACAGTTCCACGTCAAGCCCGAGTATGCCGAGACCTTCCTCGACGAGATCGACTGGTACACCAAGGCCTGCCAGGCTGAGCCCGGCTGTATCGATTTCAAGTGGTTCCGCGATCCGGAAGACAAGCAGCGCTTCCTGCTCCTCGAGTCCTACAAGGACGGCACCGACGTTGACCACGTCAACACCGAGCACTTCAAGCGCTCCTGCGAGGAGCTCCCGAAGTACCTGGTGGAGACGCCGGACATCATCAACACTCACATCGATGGAAAGACCAATTGGGATAAGATGGCTGAATTCTCCGTATAGGAGAGTGAGCAGCTTGGCTTCCAGTAAGAAGGAAGCACACAAGTAACGGCGAAGCGAGAACGGCCGGGGAGGCACATCCCCGGCCGTTTTCTATGTGCTCAGACCTAGAGGCGAATCACGTCAACTGCCCGAGTTGCCAAAACATGTGCTCCCGCCGCAGGATCTGGCCAGAACTTTGTCAACTTTGGCAGTGCTGCTGGGACAATGCTGCTAGCGCACTGCCCTGATTGGAGAGCAGCTGACTCGAGAGCGGCCGAAGGCTAGAGCGAGCAGGCCGTGGTGCTGGACTTGTCCCCGTTGGCGTACTGCTCGAGGGCGTCGGAAAGCGCCTGCACATACAGCGCTGCGCCCTCGGCCTGTGGGTGCACGCCGTCGTCGTAGAGCAACGCCGGGTTCTCTTGGGCCATGCCGCACCAGTCGGCCACGTAGACGTTGTCGTGCTCCTTTGCGGCCTCGATAATCTCTGCGCGCGCCTGACCCATCCAGTCGCGCTCGCCGTAGGGCACGACGAGGATAACCGTGCGATCGGAACCGAGGATGGTGAGGAGCTCGTCCATCTCGCCGTCCGCAGCCGGCCCGTTCGTTCCCAGCCCCACAAAGACGGTGGAACGTAGCTGTTCAGAGTCCTTCAGCTGTCGAATCGCAGGAATCGCCTCCCCATACTGGCGGGAAACCGCCGCATCGATGAGGATTCCGGGGAAGCGCTCGTTGAGGGCTTCGGAAGCAGCAAGCATGACCGAATCACCCACCGCGTTGATCTCCGTGCCCGCAGGTAGCGCCCGCTTCTCCTTCGGCTTCGTGGTTTCTGTCGGCGTTGCTGGGGCCGATGCGGCGGTCTGCTCATTGGCCTGCGACATGCGCTCCAATTCTCGCTCGAGCTCGGTCTGGTCCTGTGACGTGACCAGCCCATAGGCCACGCCCAGCGCCGAGAGGATCACCATGGCGGGCACGGCAGGCCACATGGCCTTGCCGAAACCGTCCTTCATCTCGGCCACAGTGGGGCGCGAGGCCCAATAGGTGCGCCACGTGGCGACATATCCGGCGCGGCGGAAGGGGTTCTCAACGAACTGATACGTCACCTCAGCCAGCAGGCAGGACACGGGAAGCGCGAGTAGTCCCAGCAGCCACGCCGGGGCATCAGACAGCTCGCGGAGGATCATCACCACCGGCCAATGCCACAGGTACAGCGAGAAGGAACGCTGGCCCAGCCACCGCATCACCCGGGTGCGGAAGAGCCATGTGAGCGGTCCGGTCTCACGCACCACGCCCCAGATCATTGCCGCGCCGAGGAGGCTGGTGAGGACCAGGCCGCCGCGGTAGGTGAACTCAAGGTCCGCGCCCATCCACACCAGCTGCGCCAGGTATCCGATTAAGGCAAAGGACCCGATGGTGCCGGCGATAACGCCTGTGCTTGTCGACGCCCACGAATCCGCCTTTGCCTCCTTCGACGTCGAGGTGAGTAGAAGGGATAAAAGCGCACCGATGAGGAGGCCGAAGGCATGGGTATCGGTGCCGTAATAAACACGTGTGGGGTCTTCGCCCGGAGTGAACAGCAGCGCCATCGCGGCAGCGGAGGCGGCGGCGAGGACAAGAGAAAGCGCGATGGGCAGGCGCTTGGGCTGGCGCCGCGACAGAGCAAAAGCTCCAAACATCAGTAGGGGCCACAGGAGGTAGAATTGCTCCTCAACCGCTAGGGACCAGTAGTGGGCAAAGACTTGCACCTCATTGGGTGCAAAGTAGGTCTGGCTGGTGGCGATCTGGGTCCAGTTGTTGACGAAGAAGAAGGTCCCCAAGAATTGTTCCCGGATCCCCACGGCGAGGTCCCCGCCAATCATGGCGACGAGGGCCGTGCACAGGCATAAGACGACGAGCGCAGCCGGAAGGATACGCCGGAAGCGCCGGACCCAGAAGTCGGTGAGGCTGATGCGCCCGCTCACGGCGAATTCGCGCACGAGCAGCGAGGTAATGAGGAAGCCGGAGAGGACAAAGAACATGTCGACGCCGAGGTAGCCGCCAGGGAGTAGATCCCCGAAGAAGTGGTAGAGCACGACCGCCAAGACCGCGAGACCGCGCAGCCCATCCAGGCCCGGTACCGGGCGCAGGCGCGCGCGACGCTGGCGCGTGACGGTGGCAGATTCCTTTGGCACCGCTGGAGTGTCAGCGCCCTTCGTGTTGTCCTGTCGCGCGGTTTGGCGCTGCTCGCGGGAGGGGCGTGGTGTTTTGAGCTGCTTGCTCGTCGGTGTGCCGACGGGCTGCGAGCGCCGCGCCAAGGCGCGCGATATCTCATTCTCAGGCCGTGGTTCGGGGGAACTCTCGGCGGGTGTGGGCTGAGCTGGGGGCTGCGAAGCGGCCTTGGCGATCCGCTCGACAGGCTGAGCCGGACGGGGCTGTTCGTCGCACTGCGGCCGGGTAGATTGAATACGCTGTGGCCGCGTAGCGCGCGGGAGCGGGCGGCGGCGCGGCGAGGGGGTTTCCTCGGCGGCCTCGCGGGCTTTGTGCAGCTTGGCCTTGCGCACAGCGGATGCCTTGGGGAGGGACCCCGGGTCCAGCTCAAGGGAGGTGTCCGTGGCCCGACGAGGGACACGGGGCCCAGGGGATCGCAGGAACTTCTTCACTGAACACTCCACACGTAAGGGATCGGGGGTCTAGGGAACCGGGGTAATCCTACTCGGGTGGTGGCAGAGAATCGGGAAGGTTTCCTGGGAGCGTGTTAGGTGCGCAGAAGCTGGCGCAGCACCGTGCTCACACCATTGTCGGTATTGGCAGGCGCGATAATATCCGCTATTTCCTTCAGCTTCGGATGCGCGTTGTCCATGGCGATAGCCGTCCCAGCGGCGCGCAGCATTTCGAGGTCATTGAGGTAGTCACCGAAGGCCACGGTGGCGGTGATTGGAACGTTGGCAAGTTCAGCGAGCTTGAGCAAGGCTGTGCCTTTATCCACGCCGCGGGCCATGACATCGAGCCAGACCTTGCCCGATACCGCCACGTTGTCCTCCGGTACGGCACGACGAATCGGCTCGTAGAGGTGAGCCTCGGAACCGGATTCGCAGAAGATGGCGATCTTGATGATGTCGCTATTGGGGACGTCGTCCAAGTCGTCGACCCACGTGACCGCCTTGTAATACTTGGAAATCTCCGCGCGTGCTGCCTGCGTGACATCCCGCGCCACGTAGGCGGTCTCCGGAGAACATAGAACGACGGTGTGCGCCTCGCTGATGGCGGCTGCGGCCTCGCGCGCCGCGCGCACGGTTTCTTCCTGCAGCGGGAAGGTGGCGATGATCTCGCTGCCGCGCAAAATCACCGAGCCGTTCTCGGCAATGAATGTGCCACCCTTTGGGAACATGTCTTGTAGGGTGGCCAGCTGGCGTCCCGAGGCCGGAACCAGCTCGCAGCCGCGGGCAGTGGCGAGCTCCTCAAGCTCTGAAAAGTCTGCGGGCAGCTGACCGTGGGCATCGAGGAGGGTGCCGTCCATGTCAAGAGCAACAAGCTGTGGGGGCAAGAATTTCACACCAATCTGAAGGTTGGGTTTAGAAGTAGGGGTCGATGTTAAAACCAGCCTCAAAAACAGGTGGCTGAAACATGTGTGATATGGAACACTGGTGCGCATGACTACGACTGATCCAGTACTCGTTTCCGTCCGCAACCATACCGGAGTCCTCGAACTCAATCGGCCGAAGGCCCTGAACTCGTTGACCCCGGACATGATCGATATCATCCGCCGCTCCCTCGAAACGTGGGCGCAGGACGATGAGATTGAGCAGGTCCTGATTTACTCCAATAGCCCTAAGGCATTTTGCGCGGGCGGCGATGTGCGTCACGCGCGGGAGGGAATCGCGGAAGGCAAGCTGGAGGAGGTCGATGCCTTCTTCGCCAGCGAGTACCTCACTAACGGTGATATCGCAGAGTTCCCGAAGCCCTATATCGCCGTCATCGACGGTGTTGTCATGGGCGGTGGATTGGGCATTTCCCTGCACGGCTCGCACCGCGTGGTGACGGAAAAGGCCTTCGCCTCGATGCCGGAGATGAACATCGGCTATGTCACCGACGTCGGTGTGGCCTATGCGGCCCAGCGCATGGTGGGCACCCGCGGTATCGCCTCACCGGGCTTGGCCAAGTTCTGGGGTCTTAGTGGATACCGCATGTATGCCGCAGACATGTTGTGGACTGGCGTGGCAACCCACGTTGTCAAGGATGCACACGAGCTGATTGAGGCCGCCATTGAGCGCGGTATTGATGCCGCGCTGGAGGATCTCGCCCTGCCCGCACCCGAAGAGCCCGCCCCGCTGGAGCAGGTGGCCAAGGACCTGGAGGAGACGTTTGCCCTGCCAACGTGGGAGGAAATCTCCGCGGAGCTGGACAAGCGCCCGCTCATTGCCGGTGAGGTCCGCCGCCTTATGGCAGGGGCGTGCCCAGCTGCCATTATCGCGGCTAACGAGCTTTATGAGGCAGAGGCCGGTGTCGACGACATTCACGAGGCCCTCCTTTTGGAACTCAAGCTGGGCATGCACATGTACCGCCGTCCCGACTTTTCTGAGGGCGTGCGCGCGGTACTAGTGGACAAGACCCAGGACGCAGCGTTTAACCCGGCCACCACAGAGGAGGTTGACGTCGAGGAGTTCCGCGCCGTGCTGAACTCCTAACGCTCCCAGCCGCTCACGCACTCAGCGCTGTCCGAGCACTTATAGGGGGCGCGCCCGGTGGTAGGCAGCGCGCGCCCGCTGCTCGTCCACGCCTGCCGGCACCGCAACGTTGAGGGTGGCTTGCGTGGCCGCCGGAGTCGGTGCGGGGAGGTGGAACGCGGGGGCATCGGACAGCGCGAGGCCTTGGCGGCCGTCGGGAAGCTGCACTGGCAGCAAGGTCCACAGGCCCAGAACTGGCATGGCCAGCTGTGGCAAGCGTGCAGAGCGTGCCTCAGTGATGGACACGCGGGCCCGAATCAACTCGGGGATAGCCTGGTCATATCCGAAGCGGCGCAGGTTCGCCGCTGCTTGGGCGGACATGGAGCTGGACAGCTCATCTGCCCAGGCCCAGGTGAAGGCGTTCGTGGAGGCGTCGATCGTCGCGATGAGGTGCGCGGGCACCGTGAGCGAGCCGTAATCGGAGTTCACCACGGTCCGCGACGTAACAGGATCAAGGTCCGCCCACAGGTTGGGGAAGCGGGCCTCCAAGAAGAAGTTGTGCTCGGTGGCGAGGAAGTGGGCGTCGGCCAACACCTCGCGCGCGCTGAGCCCAACGCGGCCCGGGGCCTGGGGGAGAGCTACGATCCGGGAGCCGTGGAAAAGCGCGAGATTTTCCGCGTGGCTCTGCGGAATGCCCAGGTAGGAGGACAACTCGGCGGTGGCTAGGCGCTCGTCGACGCCACCGGCGACGTCCCCTGAGTGCTCAATTCCGGCCAGGATGCTCACCCGAGGATCCGGGTTAATCTCCGCGAAATCGACGGCGACCAATGCTTCGCCATCGCCCTGTGGGACGCGGACAACAGGCCGGTCGCCCACCAGCCGTCGTGCCAAGCCGCGCAGCAGGGCAGAGTCAGGTTGTGGCCCGTGGAATTCCGGCTGCGGTGCGTGCTCTGCCATGCCGGTGGCCCAGCGAAGCTCCCCGTTGTGGATGGTGGCAAGACGCAGTCCATCGAAATCATAGACCCCGGAATCAGTGCTAAAACGCACGACGGCGCGCTGATCCAGGTCTGGCTGCCCTTCCTCCGAGGCTGCTGATACGGAATCGGTGGGAATGAAATTCACCTCGACGTCGCGAACGACGCCTAGGCGTGAGGCAAACGTGGCGTCGATGCCGGCTTGGATAAAGGCGCCAGCGGAGTACAGGTTCTGGGCTGAATCCATGGGTCTCCTTGACTAGTTTGTATTCCTGCGGAAGGGGTGCTCGATGGCCTCCTCGTAGGCCTGAAGGAGGGCTTGGGTGGATTCTACCCAGGAATGTTTTTCAGCTTCGCGGCGGGCGGCCTGTCCCATCTGCGCCCGGCGGGAGGAATCACGCAGGAGGCCGAGAGCGGCGCTGGCCCACGCGGTGTCGTCAGCGTCGGGCTCGATGAGATGTCCTGTGACGCCTTCTTCGATAACGAAGGGGATGCCGCCGGCATTCGTGCCGATGACCGGAACCCCAGAGGCGAAGGACTCGAGAGCCACGAGTCCCAAGGTCTCTGTGGCGGAGGGGAAGAGGAAGACATCCCCCACGGCGAAGGCGGCGGCGAGCTCCTCGCCGGAGAGGTAGCCCGTGAATACGGTGTGCGCAGGATCGAAGTTGGACTTGAGCTCCTCCAAGGCGGGGCCATCGCCGACGATGGCCAGGCGGGCGTCGCTAAGCTGTGCCCTCACCAGTTCCATCACGTGATCGAGGCGTTCCAAGTCCTTCTCCTTGGAGACGCGGCCGATATAGGTCACCAACGGGGAATCCGGGTTACCGTCGGTCAGGCGCTCGCGCATCTGTTCCGTGGCGCGACTGGGGTGATAGGTCTGCGTATCAACAGCCTTGGGCCACAGCTGCACGTTGCGGATCCCCATCATCCGAGCCTTATCCACCATGGGGCCGGAGGTGCACAGGTTCACCGCAGCCTGGTTGTGCAGATACTTCAGCGCGGCTTCGGTCAGCGGCCTAGTCCACCCAATCCCCAGCGCTTCAACGTACTCGGGGACATTGGTGTGGAAGCTGGCTACCAGCGGTACGGCATCGCGCTGCGCGGCAAAGACGCCGAGGGCCGCGGTCCAAATGGGATTGACCGCGTGGATGACATCGGGATCGAAATCCCGGATTTCCTTGAAGAATTTCCACGAGGGCAAACCGAATTTAATCTCCGGGTAGACCCACAGCGACAAACTGGGGATGCGGGTGACCTCGAAGCCGGCATAGGTGTCAGGGGCCTTGCCTGTGGCAAAAATCCGCACCTCATGGCCCATCGCGGCCAGCTGGTCCAGCGTGCGCGTCAGGCGGGTGACCACGCCGTCGATCTTGGGCAGGAAGACCTCGGTAACGATAGCGATGCGCACGAAGGTTTAAGCCTCCGCAGCGTCCGCGCCGTTGGCCAAGGCTTCGGGAACACCAGCGTGCTGCTGGCGCGTCCACAGCGACTGGGCTGGAATCTTGGAGCGGTCAACACGGTCGGCGTACTTACGCGCGACTTCCTCCACCTCGTGGAGCAACCCCTCCGACAAAGTGGTCGGCTCCAGGCCGAGCTCGAGGAACGTGTCGTTGGTGACGTGGAGTTCATTCTCTGCGGATTCCTTGCGCGGGTTCGGCACATAAGCCACTTCCGCACCAGAGATCTTCGCCAGTAGTTCTGCCAGGTCACGCACGCGGTGGGTTTCGGTCATCTGGTTGATGATCTTGACGCGCTCCCCGCGTGCCGGCGGATTCTGCAGGGCTAGCTCGATGCAGCGCACCATGTCACGAATGTGAATAAAGGCGCGGGTCTGTCCGCCGGTGCCGTGGACGGTCAGCGGATAACCAATGCCGGCCTGAATGAGGAAGCGGTTGAGCACCGTTCCGTAGTCACCGTCATAATCAAAGCGGTTAATGAGGCGCTCGTCCTTCTGGGTCTGCTCAGTGTGCGTGCCCCAGATGATGCCCTGGTGTAGGTCGGTGATGCGCAGCTCATCATTCTTGGCGTAGTAGGCAAACAGGTGCTGGTCCAGGACCTTCGTCATGTGGTAGACCGAGCCCGGGTTGGAGGGGTAGAGGATTTGCTGCTTGACGACGCCATTCTCGCCCGCATCCACCTGCACATCCAGGTAGCCCTCCGGAATCTTCATACCGGCGGTGCCGTAGCCGTAGACACCCATGGTGCCCAAGTGGGCGACGTGGATATCTTGCTCAGATTCCACGATGGCGGCGAGCAAGTTGTGGGTGGCGTTGATGTTGTTATCCACCGTGTAGCGTTTGGTGCGCGAATTCTTCATGGAATAGGGGGCGGCGCGCTGCTCAGCGAAGTGCACCACCGCATCCGGGTGTTCGGTATTCAGGAACTCCAGCAAGCCGTCGTAGTCCTGGGCCACGTCGAGGTTACGGAAGCCGATGGTCTTGCCGGAAACCTCGGTCCACGCGGCCAGGCGATCCTCAATGGAGGCGATGGGTGTTAAGGATTCCGCGCCCAACTCCTCATCGATGGCGCGCCGGGAGAGGTTATCCACGATGATGACCTCGTGGCCTTGGTCGGAGAGATAAAGGGAAGCGGGCCAACCGCAGAAGCCGTCTCCGCCGAGAATCGCTACCTTCATTTTTTGTCTCTCCACTTCTTGGGTCGGGGTCAAAACGTGCTGTACCAGCAGGGGTCTAGTCTATGTTGACACGCGTAAGTTGGGGGTTCGTTACGTGGCACACTTTTTTCGAACATACCGTTTGCTCGCCTGCGTCGGGGGCGCGCGGGGTAAACAGTAGATGAATGTTCTCTAAGAGCCTGTAGACTAGCCCGCATGCTTGAAGCCGTGCTGAATGCCTTCGCCGATTCCGTCAACGCGCTTCTCATCGGAATCCTGGTGGCCATCGGCATCATGCTTCCGCGGGGGAGCTACCGCAAGATCGCGGCCCTCGTCATCGTCGGTGACTGGTTCGGCGTGCTCACCGCCGCTGCTGTGGTGATGTTCGTCTTCGTCGGTATCCAGGACAAGGTGGCCGCCGCGCTGGAATCACCGCTGCTTGGTTGGGGTCTGGTGGTCATCGGCCTGGGGCTGGGCCTTCTGGCCTGGCGCTCCAAGGGCGAACCCAATGACATGGTGCAGAAACTCCTCGGCCCACTGCGCACGCCCTCGGCCAAGACTGTCGCGGTGGGCTATGCCATGGGTGTTATCCAGTCCTTGACCTCCGTACCCTTTTTCTATGGGCTGATGCACCTTGCTGCCGGGGATTTCAGCAACACCGTTAAATACGGAGGCCTTTTCTTCTATGCCACCTTCGCGCTCTCGCTGCCCACGGTGTGCGGGCTTTTCATCGCGCTTGTGCGGGCGAAGCCAGACTCCTGGGCTGGTCGCGCCTTCGCGTGGGCGCGGGAAAACTCTGCAGCAGTGGCACTATGGAGCGGCTACGGAGTGGCCGCCTTCCTGGTGGTGATGGGTCTCGTTGCTCTTCTATAACGAGCCGGCTGGTGGGCAAGAGTTCAAAAGTGAACTGCCCTAGTTGCCAAAGTTCTGGTCAGTTTTTGCGGCGGGCTCGGGAGTTTTGTCAACAACGGCAGTTGCGGTGCTAGTCGTAGAGGACTTCGTCGAGGGGGAGGGCGTCGCCAAGCGGCGCCTGATTCTTAGCAATGTCGACGTAGCGCGCGGCGTGCGGGATGAAGGCGGCCGATTCCTCAGGGCTCAACTCACGCCGCACCTTGGCGGGCACCCCGGCGGCCAAGGCACCGGCGGGAATGTTTTGGCCCTCGAGCACCACCGCGCCGGCGGCGATGAGAGAGCCTGTGCCCACGGTGGAGCCGGAAAGCAAAGAAGACTTCATTCCAACCAGCGTGCCCGCGCCCACGTGCGTGCCGTGGAGCATGGCCATGTGGCCCACGGTGACGTCATCCTCCAGCACACACGGCGCAGTGGTTTCGACGTGGATGACGCAGTTGTCCTGGATATTGACGCGGGCGCCAAGGCGAATGGCACCAACATCCCCGCGCAGCACGCTGCCATAGAACACGGAAGAATCTGGCCCGATGGTGACGTCACCGATGATGGTGGCATTCGGTGCTATCCAGGCGCTGCGGTGGATGCGGGGTGTGTGCCCTTGGAAGGGGAGGATGAGCATGGCGGACTAGCTTTCTTCAGGGGTGGGTTCGACGGACACAGCGAGTGACTCGGAAATTTCATAATCGCCGGGCTCGGCGTTGAGTTGGGACAGCGTCTCTCTTTCTGCAAGCGACAACGGGATGGCCCATCCCTTCTTGGGGTCGTGGACGGGACGCTGCTCCTTAGTCGTGGGGGAGAGATGCACCGTGGTCTGAGGGCCACGCAACTGCGCGGGCTCACCGGAACGCGCCACCTCACTGAGTATTTGTGCGCCGGCTGGGGAGGTGACCAGGATGATGAGGCCGCCGGCCGTGTGGACGGAGAGGTGGTCTACAGAGACCTCGACGGCGTGGGGATCCGGGGAGGCCAAACGGACAGTGTTGGAGCCGCCAAGCTTGTCGACGACATTCTTAACCGCAGAAAACAATCCCATGGCGCGATCCTAGCGCGGGGGTACCATCGGGCACTGTGATTGACGCGAAAGATACAGCACTCGTCATTGAAGGCGGCGGCATGCGCAATTCCTATACCGCCGCGTGCATCGTCAAGCTCCTAAAGGAGGAGGTGGAATTTGGCTGGGTTGGAGGTGTTTCCGCGGGCTCTTCACACACCGTGAACTTCCTCTCCCGCGACGTGAGCCGCTCGGAAGAATCCTTCGTGGATTTTGCCAAGAACCCCAGCTTCGGTGGCCTGGGTTCGCTGCTGCGCGGTAGCGGCTACTTCAATGCGGAGTTCATCTATGAGAAGGCCGCCGATCAGGACATGCCCTTTGACTGGGAAGCATTTCAGGCCAACCCGGCGCAGATGTGTATTTCCGCCGCGCGCGCCGATACCGGGGAGAGCGTGTACTGGGGGCGCAATGACATAAAGACACAAGAGGACCTGATGGTGCGCGTTCGCGCGTCTTCGACGTTGCCGCTGATCATGCCGATGCGTGTTATCGATGGCGCACCGTACGTCGACGGTGCGATGGGGGAATCCGGTGGCATCCTCATCGAGCAGGCGGAGAAGGCCGGCTTTGAAAAGTTCTTGTTCCTTGGCTCGAAACCGCGTGGCTACGTGCGGCCTGAGGTAGGGCGGCCCGCGGCGCTGCGACGAATCTTCCGAAAGTACCCTGCCGTGGCGGAGTCAATGATTGCCCGGCCGCCCCGGTACAACGCCTCCAAGGAGCGGCTTCTGGAGCTGGAAAAGGAGGGGCGTGCACAGCTTTTCTTCCCAGAGGATATGCAGGTGGCTTCGACCGAGCGCTCGGTGACTAAGCTGCGCGCGAACTATGAAGCCGGGCGCGCGCAGACCTATGCGGAATGGCCGGCGTGGAAGGAATTCCTCAGCAGTTAAGGGAAACGCTGTGCCTAATCCGCCACGAGGGTTTCGATGGTGAGCTCCGGGTGCTCCTTCTCAATGAAGGCCAGCTTCCACTTATCACCAAAGAGCGCGATGAGCTCGCCGTCGGTGCGGGTGAAGATCTCCACGCCGCGCTGGCGGCCCAACTCGGGCGCGGATTCGGCGTCGGTGCGGCGCGCCACGGAGTAGGGGATGGGCTCGGTGATGGTCTCCACGTTGTACTCGACCTCCATGCGAGCCTGCATGACCTCGAACTGCATGGGGCCCACCGCGGCCATGACTGGGGCGGCATCGCCACGCGTATCGTTGCGCAGAATCTGGACCACGCCCTCCGCAGCCAGCTGGTCCAAGCCCTTGCGGAATGCCTTGTAATCACCCAAAGACTTCGCGCGTAGGATGCGGAAGGACTCCGGCGCGAACTGCGGCATGGGCTTGAACTGTACCTTCTTGCCTGTGTAAATCGTGTCACCGGGAGCCAAGGAACCGGCGTTGACCAAGCCCACGATGTCACCCGGGTAAGCCGTGTCCACGGTGTCACGCGTGCGGCCGAAGACCGTCAGCGCA
Organism: Corynebacterium sp. HMSC070E08; assembly: GCF_001808895.1. Lineage (NCBI taxonomy): Bacteria > Bacillati > Actinomycetota > Actinomycetes > Mycobacteriales > Corynebacteriaceae > Corynebacterium > Corynebacterium sp. HMSC070E08. The sequence goes on along the minus strand of NZ_KV794749.1, from coordinate 35,300 downwards.
TACTTGGTGGAGAAGCTGCGGCCGGATTGGGCGTGGTTGACCTGCATGCCGCGCTCAAACTCACCGGAGACCACGCGCATAAAGGCCAAGTTATCGCGGTGCTTGCGGTCCATGCCCGCCTGCACCTTGAAGATGACGCCCGCAAAGTCGTCAGTAACCTCACGTACCTCGTCGATGGCGGAGGTGGCCGCTTCAATGGCCTGCGGATCCGAATCGCGGGAGCGCGGAGCCGGGGCGATGGCGCACAGGGTATCCAGAATCTGGTGCACGCCGAAGTTCAGCATCGCGGAGGCGAAGATGAGCGGGGAGGTCACGCATTGCTCGAAGAGTTCCTGGTCGTGCAGGGCGCCGTCCGCAGCCAGCAGCTCTGCCTCCTCCACGGCTGTTTCCCAGGCGTCCTCTTCCTTCGCGGCGGCTTCCTCAGGCGCGTAGTGCTCCTCCGGGGCGATGGTGGAACCACCGGCGGTGCGCAGGAAGTGCACGTACTCATCGGCCTCGCCGTCATCGTTGATGTGGGCCAAGCCGCGGAAGTCGCCGGCGATACCCACCGGCCAGTACAGTGGGGTGGGCTGCAGCTGGATTTCGTTGACGATTTCGTCGACAAGCTCCAGCGGCTCACGGCCCACGCGGTCCCACTTGTTGATCACCGTGATGATCGGCAGGCCGCGGGCCTTGCACACGCGGAAGAGCTTGAGGGTCTGGGGCTCGAGGCCCTTGGCGGCGTCGATAAGCATCACGGCAGCATCCACCGCCGTGAGCACGCGGTAGGTATCCTCCGAAAAGTCCGCGTGGCCCGGGGTATCCACCAGGTTGATCATGTAGGGCTCGCCCTCGTGGCCCTCGGGCGCGTACTCGAACTGCAGCGCGGAGGAGGCCACGGAAATACCGCGTTCCTTCTCCATCTCCATCCAGTCAGAAACCGTGGACTTGCGGTTGCCCTTGCCGTGCACCGCGCCGGCCTCGTTGATGACGTGCGCGTGGAGCGCCAGCGCCTCCGTCAGCGTGGACTTACCAGCATCCGGGTGGGCGATGACTGCGAATGTGCGGCGGCGGGAAGCTTCGGAGGCAATACTCATGCGGGCTAGTTTAGCCGCTGCCTGCTACCACTCCACATTGAGCTGGCGGCCCAGATCATCAAAGATGCGCCGGGCCACGGAGAGCTTCTTCGCAATCGGCCGCTGCAGGCCTGGCTTGCGCTTCTGGTTGTAATACTCGCCGGAGTCGAAATGGATGCCCGGTGTGCCGCTGAGGAAGTAGGCCAAGTTCTCCCCACCCTTGTCCGCCTTGCCCAAGACGTATTGAGCCGCAGTGGTCGAATAGAGCTTGCTCGTCCTGCTCGTTGAGTTATGCCCGAAACCAGTATTCAATATCCCCGGGTGGAAGGCCACGGAGGTCAGCCCGTGGGAGGCGAGGTAGCGGGTCAGCAGGATATCGCCCAACTTGGCGTTGCCATAGGCGCGCTCCGCCGTGAATTTTTCAAAAGTATTCGGGTCACCGGGGTCGAAAGAGGAATACAGCATGTTGGCCAACGAGGCGGTCTGCACCACGGTGGCATTGCTGGCCCGCAGCGTATCGCGCAGCAAGGAGGTCAGAAGAAAAGGCGCCACAACGTTGATCTGCCACGTGCGCTCGAAACCATCGGCGGTGGCGAAGGGGCCGTCGAACATGCCGCCGGCGTTATTGCCCAAGGCGTCGATCCGCGGGTATTGGCTCAGCTCCTCGGCGAGGCGGCGCACCTGGCCCAAAGACTCATAATCGGCCACATGAAAGTCGGCGCCGATCTCCTCAGCCACAGCCTGCGTCTTCTCCGGGTTGCGGCCCACGAGCACGAGCGAATCCTGCGGGCGGCGCTGGTGAAGGATACGGGCAGCGGCCGCGCCCACGCCGTCAGAGGCTCCGGTGATGACGATAGTTTTCGGGTCGTTATTCAATGGCAGGCTCTGGCTCGTGCGGCTCATACTTGGACAGTGTAGGACGTTGAGCGTGGTCGCGCCGGGGGTTATTTCGTCCGGGAATGGATTTCCTGCTGGGCCTTGTTGAGACCCTCAGCCACGATGAGACGTGCGGCCTCGGCGGCGGTGGCGATGGTGGAATCGAGCTCAGCGCTGGCGTCGACAGGCGCGAGCACCCAATCCGGGATGGAACCACCCTTGGGTGGGCGCCCGATACCGATGCGCACGCGCAGGTAATCGCGCGTGCCCAAGCGCTCGCTCAGTGACTTAAGGCCGTTGTGGCCGTTTTCGTTGCCGCCCTTCTTAATACGCACCTTGCCGGCGGGCAGGTCGAGCTCATCGTGGATGACGATGATGTTCTCTGCCGCAACGCCCAGCAGCGTGGCCAACGGGGCGATGGGATCGCCAGAGAGGTTCATGTAGGTGTGTGAGCGCAGCGCTACGACCTTCGTGCCCCCAAGCTCGAGCTGTGCCGCGCTGAGTTGGTGTCCGGTGACAGGCTCGAGCATGTCACCAGATTCGGCGAGGAGATCATCCACGGCCATGTACCCCACATTGTGGCGGGTCGCGGCGTATTTCGCGCCGGGATTACCCAAACCCACGATGAGCCACTCGGCGCTTAAATCCGAGGGGTTAAGTCCGGAGGCGGCGGCCTTCTGTGTTTTCTTATTCGGTGCTTCGCCGGCGCGGCCAAAGAGGCGGGTGAAAAAGTCACGGATGGCAGACACAACTACTTCCTTGATGGTTTTCTTTAGGCTGGGTAACCATGAGTCAACTTCTTGAGACTATCACTTGCCCTGTCCTACCTGCTCCGATGGCGGGCGGGCCCACCACGCCTGAACTAGTGGCCGCCGCCGACGCCGCCGGTTCCTTCAGCGCGCTGGGGCTGGGAACCTGCTCCGTCGACGCCGCGCGGGAGGCCATCGCTGCGTGTGCCGGTACGCGCTTCGGGGTCAATATCTTTCACCCGCAGCGCGCGCTGACCGAAACGGAACTCGCGGCTGCACGGTCCCTCGCCGCGGAAGAAGGCGCCGTGCTTGGCGACGTCTCTCTCAACTTCGGCTGGCAGGACAAGCTCGAAGCCGCGCTGGAGGGTGGGGCAGCAGTGCTCTGGTCGATGTTCGGCGTCTTTAGCGAGGACGAGGTCGCGCGCATCCATGACGCTGGGGCAGAGGCGTGGACCACGGTCACCAACCCCGAGGAGGCGCAGGCCGCGGCCGCCCGCGGCATCGATGTGTTGTGCGTGCAGGGCCCTGAAGCTGGCGGGCACCGTGGTGTGTGGGACCCGAGTGCGGAACCCGATCAGCGCCCTCTCGAGGAACTCGTCGCGGCGGTCCACCAGGTCACGGACCTTCCGCTCATTGCCGCGGGTGGTCTGCGCACGGCGGAAGATGTTGCCACGGCCCTGGCCTGGCCGGGGGTAAAAGCAGTCAGCTGTGGTTCCGCCTTCCTGCTGTCCGAGGAGGCGGGAACGAGTGAACACAACCGTGGCCTTCTGCGTCGCGGTGGCCAGACGGTGTCCACCCGCGCGTTCTCTGGGCGCTACGCCCGCGGGCTGGAGACCGCCTACACGCGGGCACACCCGGACCTGCCTTTGGTCTACCCCTACCTCAACGCGCTACTGAAACCTCGTCGCGCCCAGCTTGACGCGGACGTGGACTATTGCCTCGTAGGTGTCGATGTAATGAAACTTGGCGGGGGTAGTGTGGCGGAGATCCTCGCTCAACTACACCCAAACGGGCATGAATAACGGTTAATATTTACGGATGGACAGAGTTTTACACCCTTTTTGACGAGTAAAGGATACAAAGCACGTGACTTCGAACGCGCACATTGGGCACGAGGATTGGAACGAGCGCCTGGAGCTGGCCCAAGAGATGATCCCGCTCATCCACCAGCTGCACCGCAACAATAACGTTGTCACCTCTATCTACGGCCGCCTGCTCATCGGCGTGACCGACATCGACATCATCAAGGCGCACCGCTACGCCCGCCGCATTGCTGAGCGCGAGCTTTCCACCGCAGAGACCCTGCCGATTGTGAAGGAACTGTGCTCGATGAACCTGGGCACCGCTTCCATTGACCTTGGCCGCCTGGCTACCGGCTTCGAAGAGTCCGGCTCCGATAACCTGCGCAACTACCTCGAGGAGACCCTCGTGGATCTCGTCGGCGCCGGTGTGGATAAGGAGTCCACCGACGTCGTTCTCTACGGCTTCGGTCGCATCGGCCGCCTCTTGGCTCGCATCCTCATCGCCCGCGAGGCTGCCTACGGCGGCGTGCGCCTGCGCGCTATCGTCGTGCGCAAGAAGGGTGACATTGACATCTTCAAGCGCGCCTCCCTCCTGCGCCGTGACTCCGTCCACGGTGCCTTCAATGGCACCATCGCTGTTGACGAGGAGAACGAGGTCATCTGGGCCAACGGCACCAAGATTCAGATGATTTATGCCAATGACCCGGCGGACATTGACTACACCAAGTACGGCATCGACAACGCCATCGTCGTCGACAACACCGGTGTGTGGCGCGACCGTGAGGGACTGTCCCAGCACCTGCAGTCCAAGGGTGTGGCTCGCGTGCTGCTCACCGCTCCGGGCAAGGGCGATCTGAAGAACATTGTCTACGGCATCAACCACGGCGACATCGAGGACTCCGACCAGATCCTCTCCGCCGCATCCTGCACCACCAACGGCATCACCCCGGTGCTCAAGGTCATCAACGACCGCTACGGCGTGGTTCATGGCCATGTGGAGACCGCACACTCCTTCACCAACGACCAGAACCTCATCGATAACTTCCACAAGGGTGACCGCCGCGGTCGCGCAGCTGGCCTGAACATGGTGCTCACGGAAACCGGTGCAGCCAAGGCCGTGTCCAAGGCTCTGCCGGAGTTCGAGGGCAAGCTCACCGGTAACGCCATCCGCGTTCCCACCCCGGACGTGTCCATGGCTGTGCTCAACCTCGAGCTGGAGAAGGAAGCTGACCGCGACGAGGTCAATGACTTCCTGCGCAACGTGTCCCTGCACTCTGACTTGCGCCAGCAGATCTCCTACATCGCTTCTCCGGAAGTTGTGTCCTCTGACTTCGTTGGTTCCACCCACGCCGGTGTGGTCGATGGTCTCGCCACCATCTCCTCCGGCAAGCACCTCGTGCTTTACGTGTGGTACGACAATGAGTTCGGCTACTCCAACCAGGTCATCCGCATCGTCGAGGACATGGCCGGTGCCCGCCCGGTGGTCTACCCGAAGCGCGTTGACGTCTCTGAACTCTAAGAGCTAGAACAAGAACACCGCCCGCGCTGCATGGCGCGGGCGGTGTTGCTGTTTTGAGGGCCTGCTCTGGTTTGCGACCTAGCTTTGCCAGGATGTTTCAAACACGCAACTGCCCGATTTGCCAAAAGTAGGGGCTGAGATTGAAAAATCCGGGCGACTTTCGTCAGATTGGTCGGTTTAGCGGGAAGATAGCGCTCGAGTATGGAGTAAATGCCGTGCGCGCAATGTTGCAGCCACACCGAGCACTGCGGCCAACATCACAGCGACGGCATAGCGCAAAGGTGAGTGCGCAACCAAAGGCCAGGCGGGGAAGGCAAGGATCCATAGGCCGGTTTCTGCCAAGACATCGCCGCCTAACGTGATGGAGACGATCGTCCCTACGATTGTGAGGGCGATAGCACTCACGATGCCGAGGCGAATCACCAGTATGAGTGATACGGCCGCGATGACAAAGCCCACCCCAACCGCCAGGGGGAAAGCCAGAAGCTGGGCAGCGATATCGCCACCTGCGAGTGCACTGGTCAGGCATGCGGCAGCGCAAACCGCCACGATGACGGACAAAAACCACATGAGGATTCCGGATGTGCCGAACCGTGTTTCCATATACACCAGCGGCCACGAATCTGACATGCGCGGCCATACGAGGACAGGCAAAATACCTGCGCCGACCGGCAGCAGAAAGAAGTAAAAGAAACCTTCGACGTAGTTAGCGGGATAGAGCAGGGCGACAAAGCCTAGCGCCAGAATGCTGAGCATCAGGCAAGAGAACACCGCTGGGCTAAAAGCTGCACGGTGGAGTCCTAGCAGCGTAGACCACAGCGAGGACTGTGCCGCCGCACGTGGGTGGTTCGTAGGCTGCCATACTTGGGCTTTTTCCACGGTGGTATCAGCCACGTCGGCGTCAGCCTGGGCTTTTGTAGAACGCGTGAAACGGTGTCGCAGCGAGAACATTGGCTGGTATCGTCGCGGCGTGTAGACTGCGGCTAATGCTCCGAGCACGGCGAGGATGACGCACAATATGAAAGCCGGTAGTGGACTGCTGCTTAGAAGTGGGTCGTGTGGTTCAAGAGGCACCGAGTTCTGGTGAATACGCAATGCGCGTAAAAGCAGTCGTTGCGGCCATGCTGGGGGAAAGGCCCACCACTTGCCTGATTCAACAGTGCTCGGAAGGATGCTGAGCATTTGCCACAAGGCCGCAGCAACCAGTGTAAAGGCGAAGCCCAGTCGGCGGGCACAGGCAGCGGAAAGCCCGGCAATGCCAAGTGCACCAAGGAAAGAATAAAGCCCGGCGACGAGGATAAGCTCGTGGTTCTCGCGCCCCTGGATGGCGACAGCGAGCCAGGAACCACCAAAGTTCAGCATGTGGAAGAGCGCAATGCTGGCAATGACGCCGAGAAGCCGGACAGCGTTCTCCCGACGCGGGTTGAGGTTTCTCCACTGCGTCCCGCCGCTGCGGGTAACGGCCTCACGGTGTTCTGGGACCGCAGCGAATAGCGCAACAAGTGGGGCGTACATGCCGGTAACAAATAAGGATTGCCAAGCCAAGACGCCTGTGGCATCACTGTGCACCGATGCCATAGATGAAAAGATCACCGTCATGATGACCAGCGGTAGAGCAAGTAAAGGCAACCACTGTAAGGTGCTTCCACGGCTGCGCAGTAGTTCTGCTGAAAGGTAACTCGGGCGAGGATCAGTAGTGTGCTTAGGCACGTGACTCTCCTCCCCGGTTGGTAGGCGCTTGGGAGGGGTGGCCAGGTGAGGTAAGTCGGAAGAATTCCTCCTCCAACTGACCACGTGGAGCTAGCTCGTGCAGGGAACCGGAATAGCGAATCGTGCCCTCGGCCAAGACGGTGATGCCATGGGCAAGGTGCAGGACCTCTCCAAGTTGGTGGGAGCTGACGATAACGGTGTGCCCAGCTGCGGCTAGTTGTTGTAGTAGCTCTCGCAATTCCTTGATGCCTTGGGGATCGAGGCCATTCTGGGGCTCATCAAGAACAAGTACCTCTGGATCGCCGAGGAGAGCTTGTGCTAACGCCAGGCGGGCCTTCATACCAGTGGAAAAGGATTTCGCCTTCTTGGAGCCAACGCCGTTGAGCCCAGCGATGGAGAGAACCCGGTCAATCTCGGAATCAGGAAGGCCCAGAAGTCGAGCGTGAACGCGAAGATTCGCCGAGGCAGAAAGATGGCCATAAAAGGCTGGCCCGTTCACTGAGGCACCAATGCGGCGAAGCACATTGCGGTTCCAAGGTTGGCCCGCCACGTTGATGGAGCCTGAGTCAGGCGGCAGGAGACCTAAGAGGATGGAAAAGAGCGTCGATTTTCCTGCCCCGTTGCGCCCGAGGAGCGCATGCACGCGGCCCGGGGAGATGCGGAAGGAAACATCATCGAGGACTCGTTGCCGACCAAAAGACTTCGAGATGTGCTCAAAAGAGATATCGCAATTCATAAAATGCAGTATCGCCGGGGCTCATCATAAAGGAATCCGCCTGCATGATGGTCTTCAGCGAGCAGACCTCCTACCGTGGTAGGAGCTTAGGCAACCCCAGCACGCTGCGCTAAGAGAACGAGGGCCACTCGGTCACGTGCGGCGAGTTTAGACATGAGCGCGGAGACGTGAGTTTTCACCGTGGTTTCTGCGATGACCATGTCGGCGGCTATCTCCGCATTTGTAGCACCACGCGCGATGAGCGAAAGCACTTCCATCTCGCGGCGTGTTACAAGACTGAGTCCTTGGCGTTCCTGGGCGCTGAGGTTTTCGCGCGTCAGCGCCGAGCGATAAGCCTCCAGCACTGGGCCGGTTACCCCGGCGGCCAGCACCGATTCTCCTTGCGCCACGTTGCGAACGGCGGTCACAAGAACCTCTGGGTCGGCATCCTTCAGCAGGAAGCCGTGGGCGCCAGCGGAGATGGACCGCGCCACGAGTTCTTCATCATTGAATGTGGTGAGCATGATGATGCGGCACTCGGGCTTGCGCTCGAGTATGGCTTGAGCCGCTCCGATGCCGTCCATGCCGGGCATGCGAATGTCGAGGATAGCCACATCAATGTGGTGGCTTAGTGCTGCTGTCACGGCGTCCGCCCCAGTGGCAGCGGTTGCCGCGACCTCGATGTCTTCTTGCGCAGTGAGGATGGTAGACAACGCTGAGAGCAGCATTGCTTGATCATCGGCCAATAAGACGCGGATTCTAGATCTGCTGTGTGGCATCCTTGGTCTCCTTCATCGGTATCTGTGCGTGCAAGGAAAAGGAATGAGCATCGCCGGAATAGTCGAGGCGACCGCCAAGCGAACGAGCTCGTTCCGCCACTCCGACTAAGCCCACGCCGCTGCCCGCGACGTTGCTTGGCGTGGGATGAGGATTGGTGGAGGTGAGGGTGAGCGCGGCGGCGTCATCAAGTACAAGCTCAACCACGACATGCGTGCCGACGCCCTGATGGCGCAGAGCATTCGTCAAGCCCTCCGTGGTAATGCGCACCAATGCCATCTGCACCAACGACGGCACGGCGTATTCAGCTGGGAGGTTTGCGTCGACTTTCAGCCCAGCAGCGCGGAAGCCTTCGAGGATTCCTTCGATGTGCTCAAGTTGTTGAGCAGGCTCCAGAGCCGTGGGTCGGGGTGAGCGCAAGGCAGCGACGATTCCGCGAACCTCGCGCAGGGCGGTATCCGCATTATCGCGGATCGAAAGAAGTGCTTCTTCAGCCGCGCCGGAGTCCGCAGTCGCTGCAATGATGCCTGCATTAGCCTGAACCTTAATCAGGGTGAGGGAATGGGCAAGGACATCGTGCAGTTCCCGTGCAATGAGGAGGCGTTCTTCTTCTTGTGCCTGGTGGAAGCGCTCGCGGGCTAGTATCTCCCGTTGGCGATCACGGTCAAAATACCGGGCAGCGATGAAATACGTGCTGCCCAGCACTGCCCAATGGGCCACCACCATGGCAAGGAAGGGTGTGTCTACCTCATAGCGCAGAAGGTAAGTCTCAGTGTCGATGCGCCACATGAAGGGGGAGATAAAGGTACCGAGTGCGGTGATGAGGAGGACCACCCGCGGAACCAGCCTCTGGGTGATGTACCGCGAGGTGGTGTACACGGCCATGGGGGCGGTCAGCGCCCACGGGGTGAGGCCGCTATTGGTGGGGAGCTGGTTCATCCATATGACAGCCCAGGCCAGGAGCAGAACTAGGAATCCTGTTGCGCTCACGATTGGCCTCGAGCGCCACACGAGGAAGAACGGTATGAACAGCAGCGACAAGAGAGCCTCGAGTACTTCCACCGTTCCGGAAGAGGAAAACGCCAAGGCACAATAAAAGGCCGCTACGAGCCCCGCGACTCCTGCGAGTAGCGCGTCCCCCAAATGCACCGAGGACAGGAAGGTACGCGCGGTGCGGGAAGAGCTCATAGACGGCCATGGTAGTACATGCCGAAAGTACTACTTCTTTTTCTTGTCCTTCTTGCCCTTCTTTTTCTTTCCCTGCTTCTTGCCGGAGCCGTTGCCGTTGACCTTGTCGCGCTCCAAATCGGCTGCGACATCTGGTACGTAGGCAAATTCATTGCGCGGCGGGCGTACGTATTCGGCCTCGAGCTCGGGGCGATCTGGGATCTCAGGAACATCCTGCTCTACGTGCTGGTACGGAACCATCTTGAGGATGTGGTTGATCACGTTGATGCGCGAGCGCTTCTTGTCCTCGGATTCCACGGTGTACCACGGGGAGGACGGGGTATCGGTGTGGACGAACATTTCATCCTTGGCACGCGAGTAGTCTTCCCAACGGGTAATGGACTGCAAGTCCATGGGGGAGAGCTTCCAGCGGCGCAGCGGATCGTTGCGGCGGGACTTAAAGCGTGCGAGCTGCTCCTCATCAGAAACGGAGAACCAGTACTTAAGAAGGATGACGCCATCCTCGATGAGCATGTGCTCCAGCAGCGGAGCCTGGTGAAGGAAGCGCACGTATTCTTGCTGGGAACAGAAGCCCATGACACGCTCCACGCCGGCGCGGTTGTACCAGGAACGGTCGAAGATGACGATCTCGCCGGCGGTGGGCAGCTTCTCAATGTAGCGCTGGAAATACCACTGGCCCGCCTCACGGTCGGTGGGCTTCGGCAGCGCCTCGATGCGGCAGGTACGCGGGTTCAGGTATTGCGTAATGCGTTTGATGGCGGAACCCTTGCCGGCAGCGTCGCGGCCTTCCATAATGATGACCACGCGGGCGCCGGTCTCAACGACCCACTGCTGCATCTCGACGAGCTCTGCTTGGAGGCGCTTAAGCTCGTCCTCATAGGCTTGCTTGTCTAGCTTCGGCGGCTTGGTGGCAGACTTCTTAGACTGTGAACTCATACCTTTAAATTTACCTCTTAGCTGGGGAAATGCCTAACCGCAGGGGTTAGAGATGTGCGTGGGATGGAGCTGGGGATCAGACTGGCGATCAGTCAACCTCGTGTTGCATCACCGCGCCGCTGGCGGCGTCGACATCGAGCTCGTGTTCCTGGCCGTTGGCCTTGAATTCAATCTCCCAGTGCGGGCCCTTGCCGTCATCACCATCGTCGTAGTCGACTTCCTTTTCTGTGACGGCCTGGGCATCAACGCCGGCGTGGGCTAAGGCTTTCTCAAAAGCTTCATCGCCGCTGAGCATGCCGGAGCCCTCTGCGTTGCCGGTGGCCCCGGCGCCAGCCGTGCCGGCAGGCTGCTGAGCGTCATCATCGTCGCGGTCATCATCACGGTCATCGTCGCCAGCATCCGTGCCCGTCGCTGTGGCCGTTTCCGTCACGGTTTCCACCGGCGCGGGAGTCGGCGTCGGGGCGGGCTCGGCCTCCTTATCCGACGAGCACCCCACCAGCGCGGTGCTGGCGCAGAGTGCGATGCCGGCGGCGGTGAAACGGGAATGAAGAGTCATCGAGGCTCATCCTCCTCAGTCAATCAGGGGGAAATGTGGTGCCTCACCGTATCGAAATCAGAGCGTGCTCGCTGAAGAGCCTGGATATGGCTGACTGTTAACGGCCGTGACAGGTGCAGCCTTCGCCGCAGCCACCGGCAGCAGGGGGCTCACCGAAGCGCGTAGTGTTCTCAATTGCCCCTAGCCCTTCGAAGCTGATGCGGGTGCGGGAGCCGTCGCCCAGCAGCGCCTCCTCACCACGCGCGAAGCCCACACCTTCCGGAGTGCCGGTGGCAATGACATCGCCCGGATTGAGAGGGTAGAGGGAGGAGCAGAAGGCGATGAGCTCGGCCACGGAGAAGATGAGGTCATCGGTGTTGTCGTCTTGGCGCACGTCGCCGTCGACGGTCGTGGTGAGCCGCGCGGCCTTGCCCGGGGCCCATTCATCAGCCGTGGTCAACCACGGCCCGAAGCCGGCGGTGCGGTAGAAGGATTTGCCGGCGTGGAACTGCGTGGTGGCGCGCTGATAATCCCGCAGGGTGTAGTCGTTCATGATGGCATAGCCGGCCACGTAATCCAGCGCATCTTTCGTGCTCACCCGGTGCGCGCGGCGTCCCATGACCACGGCGAGCTCTCCTTCGTAGTCCAGCTTCTTCGTGGCATAGTCCGGGACATAAACGTCGTCGAAGGGCCCGGTCAGGGCCTCCGGAAACTTGATGAAGAGCGTGGGCTGCGTGGGAAGCTCGCGCCCCATCTCCCGGGCATGCTTGGCGTAGTTGACGCCAACGCAGATAATCTTTCCCGGGTTCGGGATGACGGGGGCTAGGTCGGCATCGTTGAAAACCACAGGCTCGCCGGACAGCTGCGCGGCCTTGCTCCAATCGGGGCTGGCGAGCAATTCTCCGACGTCCTCATAATCCAGCTCGGTGCCCACGTTGGGGCCGTCGATGCGGATAGCGCAAGTACCAAAACTGGTGCGGAGAGTAGCGAGCTTCATGGCGGCTAGTCTAACGCGCGAAGAATCTCATCGACGGCATCGGCACAGATGATGGGAATCTCGTGGGCCTCCTGCTTAGTCCACGGCTTGAGCACGAATGCGGCCGGATCCATACGGCCGGGCGGGCGGCCGATGCCTACTGAAAGCCGCTGATAATCCTTGGTGCCCAGGGACTTCGTGGTGGAGCGCAGGCCGTTATGGCCGTGGTCCCCGCCGCCGAGGCGTCGCTTGATGGTGGCGAAGTCGAGCTCCAATTCATCGTGGATCACGATGATGTGATCATGAGGAACATTGAAGTATTGGGCGAGTGCCTTGATGGGACCGCCGGACAAGTTCATGAAGCAGCGCGGCTTGGCGACGATCACTTTGGTATCGCCACGTCGCGCTTCGGCGACATCCGTGTTTGTCTTTTTGTGAACAGAAAAGGAAGCGAATAGCTCGTGGGCTAGTTCATCAGCCACGTCAAAACCGATGTTGTGGCGAGTGCCGGCGTACTTCGGCCCGGGGTTTCCTAGGCCAACGACGAGAAAAGGAGAAGAAGTCACGCAGCCATTCTAAGCCGCTGGGGTGAAGACACAAGAGCGCACCGCCACCTGCACGCTCACCCCCTCGGTATGTAGGGGAGGGAGTGAGAAAGAATGCAGGCAGCGGTGCGCTAGAGAATGAGGAGTGATAAGGAGAGGGGAGTTTTACTCCTCGTCGGCCTTCTCCTCGGCGGCGCCCTCGTCTGCGGACTCGGCGCCAGCCTCAGCGCCGCCGTCCTCGGCAGCCTCAGCGGCAGCCTCGAGCTCCTCATCAACCTGCGGCTCGGAGATGGAGACGATGACGGTGTCTTCCTCGGCCACGAGGGTGGTGCCCTCCGGCAGGGTGATGTCGCCAGCGGTGACCACGGTGCCATCCTCGAGACCCTCGATGGACACGGCGATCTCCTCCGGAATGTTGAGTACGTCGGACTCGACCAGGAGGACGTCGGCATCCTGGATGGACATGAGGCCCGGAGCCGGCTCGCCCTCGAGGACAACCGGAACCTCGACCTCAACCTTCTCGCCACGCTTAATGGAGAGCAGGTCGATGTGGTCGATGTTGAAGGTCAGGACGTTCTGGTCGACGTGCTTGACCATGACCAGGTGCTGCTCGCCCTCGAGCTCCAGCTCGAACACGGCGTTGACGCCGTGGTTACGGACCAGTGCGGTCATTTCCAGGCGGTCGACGGCGAAGTGCAGAACGTCGACGGCGTGGCCGTAGACAACGCCCGGGATCTTGCCTGCAGCGCGCAGACGGCGAGCGAAGCCCTTGCCAAACTCAGAACGGACTTCAGCCTTCAATACGGGGCGCTCAGAAGCCATAAGTAAATCTCCTTAAAGTATCGTTGTGCGGCAAGGGCTCATGAAGAACCGTGTAGATACGACAAAAGCCTGCCGATGGACGTCTTGGACGAGTCATCGCAGGCTTAATACAAGATTCACTGCTTAACTTGTGCTATCGCGTCGATAACGGATTTCTCCCTCGCCGAGACGCACAAGATTTTAGCAGCAGCGTTGTCGCAGAACCAAATCTAGTGAGTCTCAAACAGCGTGGTCACGGAACCGTTCTCGAAAATCTCGTGGATGGTGCGAGCCAGCAGCGGAGCAATGGACAGCACAGTGAGGTTGTCCCAGCCCTCGGTGGACTGCGGCAGAGTATCGGTGGTGATGACCTCGACAGCGCCGCACTCGGACAGGCGCTCGCGAGCCGGGTCGGAGAAGACACCGTGGGTACAGGCAATAACCACGGATTTGGCGCCGGCCTCCTCCAGTACGCGGACCGCGCCCGCGATGGTGCCACCGGTGTCAATCATGTCATCGAGCAGGATGCAGTCCTTGCCCTCGACGTCACCGACGACGCGGTTGGACACCGTCTTGTTGGCTTCGGTGTTAGAGCGGGTCTTGTGGACGAAGGAGAGTGGGGCATCGCCCAACTCGTGTGCCCACTTCTCTGCCACCTTCACGCGGCCGGCATCGGGGGAGACCACGGCCAGGTTGTCCATCGGGTACTTGGACTTGATGTAGTCGGTCAGGATCGGCATGGCGTGCATGTGGTCGACCGGGCCATCGAAGAAGCCCTGAATCTGGTCGGTGTGCAGATCCACGGACACGATGCGGTCGGCACCGGCAGCGGCGAGCAGGTCCGCCACTAGGCGGGCGGAGATGGGCTCGCGGCCGAGGTGCTTCTTGTCCTGGCGCGCGTACGGGTAGAAGGGCAGGATGGCGGTGATGCGCTTAGCAGAGCCGCGCTTGAGCGCATCAATCATGATGAGCTGCTCTACCAGCCACTTGTTGAGCGGCTGGGTGTGGGACTGCATCACGAAGCAGTCAGCACCACGGACGGACTCCTCGAAGCGAATGAAGATCTCACCGTTGGCGAAATCGCGGGCGGTGGTCGGAACCAGATCGGTCTTGAGCTCCTTGGCCACAGCCTCAGCCAACGCCGGGTGAGCGCGCCCGGTGAAGAGCATCATGTTCTTGCTGCTGCCGGTAACCTTGCCAGTCATCAGTAGATATCCCTTTACTTGTCGTTAGTTAGTGGTCTGATCGTCAGCCTGGGCGTCCTGTGCCTTGTCGGCGGCTTCTGCTGCCGGCGTGCCCGGACGCTTCTTTTGCACCCAACCTTCGATGTTGCGCTGCTTGCCGCCGGAGACCGCGAGCGCTCCCGGGGGAACGTCGTCCTTAATTACTGTACCCGCACCGGAGTAGGCGCCATCACCGACGGTGACGGGGGCGATGAACATGGTGTCTGATCCGGTGCGCACGTGGCTGCCGATGGTGGTGTGGTGCTTGTTGACGCCGTCATAGTTGACGAAGACGGAAGAGGCACCGATATTCGAGTAATCACCCACGGTGGCATCACCGATGTAGGTCAGGTGCGGCACCTTGGTGCCGCGGCCAATCTGCGCCTTCTTCGCCTCGACGAAGCCGCCCAGCTTGCCCTCTTCACCCACGATGACGCCCGGGCGGATGTAGGTAAACGGGCCAATCTGCGCATTGCTGCCAATGACGGAGTCGAATCCGTGCGTGCGCACGACGCTGGCGCCCGCTCCAACCTGCATGTTGGTCAGGGTGGTGTCGGGGCCCACCTCAGCACCATCGGCGATGGTTGTCGCACCCCACAGCTGGGTGTTCGGGTGAATGACAACGTCCTGGCCAATGGTCACGTTGACGCCGATCCAAGTGGTATCGGGATCGACGATGGTGGCGCCGCCGCGCATGGCTTCCTCGACCACACGGCGGTTGAGAATGCGGCCGGCCGCGGCCAACTGCACGCGGTCATTCACACCGGAGAGCTCCTCCGGATCGACAGCAACGTGCGCGCCGACGCGGTGGCCTCCCTCGCGGGCGATCTCCAGCACATCGGTGATGTAAAGCTCGCCCTGGGCGTTGTCGGAGTTGAGCTTCGTCAAGGCGTCGCGAAGCACGGCTCCATCGAAAGCAAAAACGCCGGAGTTGACCTCGCGCACCGCGCGCTGCTCCTCGGAGGCATCCTTTTGCTCCACGATGGCGGTGACCGATCCATCCTCGGCGCGCAGCACGCGGCCGTAACCGGTGGGATCCTTCAGGGTCATGGACAGCACGGTCACGGCGTTGCCTTGGCCGGTGTGGGTCTCGTGTAGCTGACGCAGTGTCTCCGGGCGCAGAAGCGGAACGTCACCGTTGGTCACGATGACGGTGCCGTCGAAGTCAGGCAACGCACTCAGGCCGCACTGGACGGCGTGACCGGTACCGTTCTGCTCCTCCTGGACGGCCTGGGAGACCTCGCAGTCCAGCTCCTCGGAGATGGCATCGACGGCAGGGGAGACCTGGTCGCGCTGGTGGCCCACGACGACCACGAGGTGCTCCGGGTTCAAGCCAGCGGCTGCGTGGAGAGCGTGGCCGAGAAGTGACCTCCCGCCAATCTCATGCAACGTCTTCTGGGTTGAGGATTTCATGCGGGTACCTGCGCCTGCGGCAAGGACGATGGCGGCGCAGTTCGTTACTTCAGCCACGAGTGTGTGCTTCTCCTGTGATTGGGGATGTCAGGACTTACTTTTTTCATCATAACGCCTGCGTTCTATTTTTCGCGTGAGACCTCCGGAAGTGCCCGGGCACGCCAGGCGCCGAGCAGACCGATGCAGGCCAAGAACAGAATGGCTGCCGAGGGACCAGCCAGCGCGATCACGGCGGAGATGCCGCCAATCACGAGGAGAATGACACCCATCATGGTGTTTGCAGCCCCGACGTAGCGGGTGCGCTTGTCTTCGCCAGCCATGTCCACCACATAGGTCTTGCGCGCCACGCGAATGGCAGTGTGCGCCAGGTTGACCAGGAAGAAACCGAGAGGCAATGCCCACATGCTTACCGCTGCCGGCGCCCACGCGGCACACGCGACGATGCCCAGCAGGATGATCGCTGCGGCACCCGCACCCCAGGACATGACCAAGCGGGAGGACTTATCTGAGAGCACACCGGATACACGGCCACCCACGAGGCTGGCCAGGCCTGAGGCCAAGACGAAGCCGCCGAGCCCACTCAAAGCCTGCGAACCGATGCTCTGCGAAAGCACCACGATAAAGGAGGTGGACAGGGCAGACACCAAAAGCAGGGCACGAACGTTGACGAAGCTGCGGAAGCGGGAATCCTGGGTGTATAGCTTCCAGGTATCCGTCCACCAGCTGCGGTTCAGGCACTTCTGGCCGGCATCATCCGGCACCGGCTCCTCGATGGTGCGGAATACTGCTGCCGCCAAGAACCACGTGGCCGCACCGATGGCCAGCAATGCCGCCAAGCCCCAGCGCGGGAGCTCACCCAGCACGGCGAGGATGCCACCGGTAATCAAGGTGACCGCGCCGCCGAGCTGCGTGGCCCGGCCGGTCACTACTCCGCGGTGGCCCTTGGAAATGGTGCGGCCCTGCACGTCTTTGCCGGTCAGCGAACACAGCGCGCGCAGCACGGCGAGAGCTGCCAGGGCGAGGCAGACGATGAGGCCGAGGAGGGGGCCGTCGACAAGCACCGCAGCCGCCGCGATGATCGCCGCGCACAGACCCTGGCCCACCGAGCCCAGCACCCACAGGCGTTTGCGTGCTGGATGGGACACCACCCACGGGGTCAGCGCCGCCTGCGGGAGCATGGAGCCGGACTCGCGCAAGGGGACCAGTAGGCCCGTGAAGAAGCCCGGCACCCCGGCCACGCTAAACAGCCAGGGTAGGACCGTCTTTCCGGAGAGCAATTGATCGCCCACTCCCTGCAGGCCATTCGACCAGACGAAGCGGCGGGCATTGGCGGACTCTTCGGACGGTGAGGAGCCGTGGGGAGATGCTGAACGCGAAGCCATGACTGTGATCTTAAGCCCGGCTCGCTCCAATCCGGGGTCTAAGGTTCACCTGATCTCTATCCTGGGAGGCATGTCTATCTCCGCTCGCCCTACAGTATCCCGCCGTATTTTTGTCCAGGGTTCCGTGCTGACTGTTGCCGGTGCCGCCGTGATGGGGTTGAGCGCCTGCTCCACTTCGGGGTCGAAGAATCAACCGGAGCCGCTGGGCTACGACGGCGAGCCGCGTGCCCTGCCCATCCCGCCCGTGGAGGAAGGGGAGGTCGTCGACGGCACGCGCGTATTCAAACTCACCGCCCAGGACGGCTACTCGGAGATCCTCCCCGGCAACGACCGCACGCGGACGTGGGGCTTCAACGGCGCCTTCTTGGGCCCCACTCTGCGGGCTCGGCGGGGCGAGAAAGTCCGCGCGGAAATCACCAACGACCTCATTGAGATGACCACGGTGCACTGGCACGGCATGAAGCTTCCGGCCTATTCGGATGGCGGCCCGCACTCACCGATTGAGGTGGGCAAGACCTGGAAGCCCGAGTGGGAGATCATCCAGCCCGCGGCCACGCTGTGGTACCACCCGCACCCGCACATGGCCACGGCCACGCATGCCTACCGCGGGCTGGCGGGCATGTTCCTCATCGGTGACGATGTGGCCGATGACCTGGACCTGCCGCAGGACTACGGTGTCGATGACATCCCGGTAGTCATCATGGATGCCAAGTTCACCGATGACGGCCAGATTGATGAAAAGAGCGATAACACTCTGGGCCTTCTGGGCACCACGCCTCTGGTCAATGGCATCACCAATGCGCGCTTCGACGCCACCACGCGCCGGGTTCGCTTGCGCCTACTCAACGGTGCTTCGATGCGCTTCTACACGCTGGAGCTCAGCAACGGTCCCTTCCATGTCATCGCCACGGACACGGGGCTTCTCGACGCCCCCGTGGAAGTCGACTCCCTCTTCCTCGGCCCCGGCGAGCGCGCCGAAATCATCGTGGACTTGGGGCCCGGCAAGGAAGTCCAGCTGCGCTCGGTGCCGCGCAAGGATAATTTTGGGGTGCCCAAGGACAAGGACGCGGCCGACTTCGGCTTCCAAGATTCCTTCGACCTGCTCACCATTTCCGGGCCGGCGGAAAACGCCTCGGAACCACCCGCCCTGCCGGCAACCCTTGACCCCGCCGCGGCGGAGACCCCGTCCACGGAGGGGCTTGAAGAGCGCGAGTTCGTGCTCAACACCTTCATGATCAACGGTGAGCAGATGGACATGGCACGTGTGGATACCGTCATCGATCACGAAGCCCCGGAAATCTGGACCGTGACCAATGAGAACTCTGACTGGCCGCACAACTTCCATATCCACAACGCCCGCTTCAAGGTTCTGGAGTGGGACGGCGACGAGAAGATGGATGTGTTCAACTCCGGCTGGAAAGACATTGTCAACCTTCCGCCGAAGGTCACCGCACGCCTGCTGGTGGAGTTCGGTCACTTCCCGGATAAGACCATCCCGTACATGTACCACTGCCACATGCTGCTGCATGAGGACGAGGGAATGATGGGGCAGTACGTCATGGTCAACAAAGGCGAGAAGCCCGACGTGCGCGTCAAACCCGCCGCCTTAGTCTTCGACCAAACCGCCACCGCCCACTCCGCACATGCCGGCCAAGTGGTGGACTCCTCCCGCAGCCCCTATGCGACGCCGGAGGCGAAGGCTTAACCGAGAGCCAAGTTTGGGCTTCAGCAGCTTGAGGATGTGGTGGTAGCTGGGGTCAGTTTCGTCGGCGTGCGTGCTAACTACGCACGTCTATGGAGGCAAGCCTGTTTCCAATCGTGTTGTCGCCCCTGTCATCGTATGCAAAAGCTGCGGGTGTGAAGTCGCCGGGAACCTCGAATACCCAGGTATATGGTGTGGAGAATCCCGGGCCAATGGAGTTGTTCTGAATATCCCGGTTTGCTTGAACTCTCCAGTGGTCGTCGAGGGGTTCGTACATGCGGCCCTCTTGGTCAGCAATCCAAGCGAACATGCCAAAATCGGCGATAAACGGGGTTTTCCCTTCGTTGAAGACTGTTCCGGAAACGACGACGAATTGTGCGCCCTCGTTCCGAGGAGCTTCCATGGCGGTATCAGGTGCACCCGGGTTGAATTCTTTAGTTCTCAGCTCAACGTTGGGGGAGAGCGTCACGGAGTCGATGATGACCTTTTCGTTTCCGCTCATAGCTGGTTCACCGAGCTTGGGGAGATCGTCGAGGGTTTGGCTCTTGGCGCCGCCATCTTGTGTATTTGAGCTGTTAGCGTTGTTCATCTCGCCTGCTTGCGAGGACTCCGGTTCTGCAGAGGCTGTGGAAAGCTGCCCCGGTTCAGAGCCAATGAACGCATAGGTAGCGCCTGCACCCACTGCAACGCCGACCACGGCAGCGACTGGAACCATCCACCATGCCGCCTTCGGGGATGCTGACTTAGCGGATGAGCTGGAACCAGCCGATTGTGGTGCAGTAGAAAACGGGTTCTGTCCTAGTGTCGGTTGTGGCGGTTGCTGTGCATCGTTAGGGAACATGACTGACCTTTAGAGAGAAGAGAGTGAATGAATTTTTCACAGTGTAAACCCACAGCACTGCGTTTCCACTATCAGAGCATCAGTGTGCGTCACAGAAGGGGAGGGTTCGGTTTCCCTAAAAGTGCAGACCTGCTGGTCGTCGACAAGCAGTGCGTTGGCGCTTCACGACGCCCACGCTGCATCAATGCACTTCCAGGTCTTCACTTTTGGAAACAATGAGTGTCAAGGGTGCTTGAGTAGACACTCTGAGGCGGCACGGGGCTAGCGGTAGTGAACTGCAACAAATTCACTATCGTTATGTGAGCAGTACGCTAGGGTCAGTATCTGTGATTCAGGAAGTCGACCCGCTCATCCATTCCCTGTACCAGGTCTTTGACCTCATCGGTGTGGTACTCAACGGCATCATCGGTGGCACGATTGCGCGCCGCAGGAAATTCGACATCATTGGCTTCGTCTTTCTGGCGCTCTTTTCGGCGCTGGCGGGCGGCATGATTCGTGACATGCTGATCTCTCATGGCCCAGCAGCCGCTATCTCTGATCCGTGGTATCTCACTCTGGCATGCGTGGGTGCGCTCATTGCTTTCTTGATGGACCTCAAGGGCAAGGTCTGGGAGATCTTCCTTGAGCACGCGGATGCTGTCATCTTGGGTGTGTGGTGTACGACTGGCTGTGTGAAGGCGCTGGCCTACGATATGCCGTTTATTGCCTGCGTCTTCTTAGGTGTTCTGACCGCAGTGGGCGGCGGTATGGTGCGCGATGTTGCTTCCGGGCAGATTCCCTCGGTCTTTGGCGGCAGCCCGCTGTATGCCGTGCCGGCGGTACTTACCGGAATCGTGATGGCTTCCTTCGCACACTTCGATAAGTTTGCCCTCGGTATGATCGTCTCGCCCTTCGTGGGCTTTGGTCTGGCAGTTACGGCGTATTGGCGCGGGTGGGTGCTTCCGCGAGCAGGTGTAGCGCCCCTGAATTACACTGCGGCGCAGGTGGCATCGATCGCGCGGAGAGCCGAAATTAGGGGTTTTCGGCGTGGCCGCAGAAATCGTAAATAGGTTCTCGCGGGATTTGAACCTATCACTTGCGCAATACGGTCAGTTCCACGCAGCCCCCGAAGGCTCTCGTCCAGCGCTTTCTCGATATGTTCCTTCGCTTTTCTCCATACGTGTCATCGCACCGTCGAACCATGTACGGTGCCCGGGGCGCTCAGCTGCCCGCCTCGCTGCTCGGTCCGCAATAGTGCTTTCGGACCATGATCTTTACGCCGCTTAACCTGCTTCTCGATCACCTCTCGGGCGACTGCCACCGCGTGATGATCATGTGTCTTAGGAGTGCCCGATTAATCAATTTAATCCTCACCCCGTTTCAAGGTCTTGATTTCGGCTTCTAGAGCTTTCATGTCTATTTCGTTGACCTTAGAATCGAGTTGGCGTTGGTAAGCATCCCATTCTTCCTCGGCTTTGTTTACTGCCTGCTCGTGTTTCCTCTTCCCATATCCTTTGAGGACTTCGCGTTCGTTGAAGATGAGCCAGGCTTCCGTTTTTTCCACCCAATCCTTCAAGAGCATGGTTTTTCCCATCTCGGCTTGGTCTTCTGCATAGTCCAAATACATTGTGGTGAGCCTGCGCATACGCCTAGCTTCGTCTTCGTTAAGGAAGTTTTTCGCAATGCCCATGTCGCTTTTGTGGGGCGATTCTCCGCCCCACGTCGTGAGCCCAGCGTATGGCTTAGTGTGGTCTGCGCGTTCCCAGATTAGCTCTGCTGCGGTTCGGCCGTGGGTGGCGAAGTGGAGTCTGTTTTGAATCCCTGCGAAGAATTGTTGGACTTCTTTAAATGATTTCTTTTCCTGGTAGTCAGCGCTGGTTGCGGCTATGACGTCACAGATTTTGCGGAAAAATTGGCGTTCGGAGACCCGAATCTCTCGAATGGTTTCAAGTAATTCGTCGAAGTGGGTGTCAGCACCATCGTTTTTGAGTTTTTGAGCGTCGATGGCAAAGCCTTTGGTGAGGTATTCCCGTAGAACTTCTGTGGCCCATTTTCTAAATTGCGAGCCGCGTGGACTTCGTACGCGGTAGCCAACGGCGAGAATCATGTTTAGGTTGTAGTGATTAACGGACCTGGTTTGACCTGGTACTTTCAAAAGTTGTTTGAAAGTAGCTTCTGCACCTAATTCGCCTGAGCGTGTGATTGACTGAATATGGTGCGAGACGGAAGCTGTGGTGACGTCGAAGAGATCGGCCATCTGCTTCTGGGTGAGCCAGGCGTCGTTGTCTTTTAGTTGGAGTCTTACGTGTGCTTTACCATCTTGGGTGGTGTACATAGCGACTTGGTCGGGGGTAGTCACTGGTATCCTCTCCTCGATTTTCTCGTTCTTCCTGCTTATTCAGTGACGAGTCCGCAGCGAATTTGTCCGGCTCGTGGTCAAGCTCGAGGACAGCACTGTCATCCTCATCCTGCAGTGAAACAGAGGCACCGGACATGGGGGTCAAGATACGGGATATCTTCACGTTCGACCACGTGGTCAAAGGTTTCTGCTCAGTGGGCGAGTATATTATTGATGCGGCGCGCTACATCTGCGATTACCTGTTGGTCTGTAAGTGCCCGGAGCGGTTTCCACAGGTTCCGAAGTATCGCCAGCGCAATAACCCGCCACCTGAAAACGCAGGTAGACGGGCTATGCTAATCAGCTTCCCCACCAGGACTCGAACCTAGAATGACGGTACCAAAAACCGTAGTGTTGCCGATTACACCATGGGGAAACTGCGCACACAACGTGGGCGCTGGGGGACATGTTACCTGACGGGTGCGGGCGAGACCTAAACAGGTGGCCAATCTTCTTTATTGCGTTGCAAGCTGCCGACTTTTAGCTGGTGCGGGCGATGTCCAGTGGGGGAGATACAGTAGAAGACATGGTTCGACAAAGGATGACCGGGCGTGAGCGCCGTGAGCAATTGATCTCCATTGGGCGCGCGGCCTTCGCAGAACGCGGCTTCGATGGTGCCAGCGTGGAAGACATCGCCGCGCGCGCCGGCGTGTCCAAGCCGGTGGTCTATGAGCACTTCGGCGGCAAGGAAGGCCTGTACGCCGTCGTCATCGACCGCGAGCTCGTCGCTTTGGAAAAGGTCGTCACGGAATCACTGCAGACGGGTTCGTGGCGCCAGCGCATCGAGCAGGGGGTCGTCGCTTTGCTGACCTACGTGGAGGAGGAGACCGATGGTTTCTTAATCCTCGTGCGCGACTCCAAGCCAGGGGAGGAGCGTAGCTTCTCCACGCTGTTGAACACAGCGGTAAATCAGATTGCGCATATCCTCGGTGAGGCCTTCGAACACCGCGGTCTCGACCCCGAGCTGTCGGTGCTCTACGGCCAAGCGCTCGTCGGCATGGTGGCCACCACGGCCCAGTGGTGGCTAGATGAGCGCGAGCCTTCGCGCGAGACAGTCGCAGCGCACATCGTCAATTTGTGCTGGAATGGTCTTTCTGGCATGGAAGCAGCACCGAAGTTGAAGGGAGCCAAGTAGGTGGCAACGCCGATGCTGGGCGGGCTGCTCAAAGTAGCCGCCTCAGATCCGAAACTCAAAGGTCTCGCTACTCAAGTGGGCACACCGTCGCTGCACATCACGGGCATCGACCAGGCGCGCCCCTGGGCCATTGGCACGCTGGCTCACCACGCGCCGGTGCTGGTGGTGACTGCCTCCGGGCGTGAGGCGGAGGACCTCACCGCAGAGCTGGCAGCCATGCTGGGGGATAAGGTCGCCTACTTTCCCGCGTGGGAGACGTTGCCGCATGAGCGGCTGTCGCCGGCCCCGGATATCGTCGGCAAGCGCGCGCGTGTGCTCGACCTAGTGGGGGCGGGCAAAGCCCAAGTGGTGGTGACCTCTGCCCGCGGGTATTGCCAGCCTATCCTGAGCAAAGTGGAAGGCCGCGAGCCCATCTTCCTGAAGGAAGAAGCTGAGCACGAGCTCTCACATATCCTTTCGGAGTTGGAGTTTCGCGCCTACAAGCACGTGGATATGGTGGCCAAGCGCGGCGAGTACGCCACGCGCGGCGGCATCCTCGATGTTTTCCCCACCACCTCGGACTACCCGGTGCGTGTGGAGTTCTGGGGCGATGAGATTACCGATATCCGCCAGTTCTCCGTGGCGGATCAGCGCGCCATCCCGGAGATTGAGGTCGGCGAGGTCGCCATCTATCCCGCTCGCGAGCTGCCGATTACTAATGAGGTTGCCGCACGCGCCCGTGAGCTGGCTCAGAAGTTTGGCGGGAATGCGGCTCTGGCAGAACTGCTGACCAAGGTAGGCGAGCACATCCCTGCCGACGGTATGGAGGCGTTGCTTGCCGTGCTAGCCGACGACCCCTTTGTCACCCTCCCCGAACTCCTCACGGCGGGCACGCACGTGGTGCTCGTGGCACCGGAAAAGATCCGCACGCGCATTGCGGACCTGGAATCCACCGATGCGGAGTTCTTGGCTGCTGGCTGGGAGGCCGCCGCGATGGGCGCGGATGGTCCGCTGGCTGCCGAGGGCTTGGATACCTCGGCGTCGAGTTACCGCTCCTATGAGTCGCTTGAGGCGACGTGCCGGAATATCGAGGCCCCGCTGTGGACTTTTGCCCCGCCGGGGATGTTCGCCGCCGCTGAATCGGAGACTCTGCCGCTGGATTTTGAGCCCGGACCTACCCCACGCGGTGATATCTCAGAGATTGATGCGATGATGGCGCAGCTTCTAGCGCACACCACCGCTGGTGGGCGGGCTGCGTTTATTGCTCCTGCCCAGGGTGCGATCAAGCGCATGGTGGAGCGTTTCGCGGAGAAGGGGATTCCCACCAAGGTGGCCACGCCTGGGTGGGAGCCGAGCCCCGGCGAGGTCACCCTCTATCAGGCCTTGTCCCATGCGGGTCTGGTTTTCCCAAAGGTGCGCAAGCTGAAGGATGCTGAAGCGCTGCCGCTCGTGGTTATTACGGAAACTGATCTGACGGGTAACCGCGTCGGTGATATTGCGGGTGCGAAGCGTCGCCCAGCAAAGCGCCGCAACCGCGTGGATCCCCTCGCCCTGAAGCAGGGGGATTACGTGGTGCATGAGACCCATGGCATCGGCAAGTTCCTCAAGATGGCCGAGCGCACCGTACAGTCCGGTGATGAGACGTCGCGCCGCGAGTACATCGTGCTGGAGTATGCGGCGTCCAAGCGCGGTCAGCCGGCCGACCAGCTGTGGGTGCCCATGGATTCGTTGGATCTGTTGAGCAAATACACCGGCGGTGAGGCGCCGACGCTGTCCAAGATGGGCGGCTCGGATTGGAAGAACACCAAGAAGAAGGCGCGTGCCGCGGTGCGTGAGATCGCCGGTGAGCTGGTGGAGCTTTATGCCAAGCGCCAGGCAGCCCCTGGCCACCAGTTTGGGCCCGATACGCCGTGGCAGGCGGAGATGGAGGATAATTTCCCCTTCGTCGAGACTGAAGACCAAATGCTGGCCATCGATGCCGTCAAGCAGGATATGGAATCCACGGTGCCGATGGACCGCGTGGTCGTCGGCGATGTGGGCTATGGCAAGACCGAGGTTGCGGTGCGCGCGGCCTTCAAGGCCGTGCAGGACGGTAAGCAGGTGGCGGTCCTCGTGCCCACGACTCTGCTGGCGCAACAGCACGCCGATACCTTCCGCGAGCGCATGCAGGGCTTTCCGGTGGATATTGAGGTCCTCTCGCGCTTTACCTCGGCCAAGGAGTCCAAGGAGATTCTCGCCGGCTTGGCGGATGGTTCCGTGGACATCGTCATCGGCACCCACCGCCTGCTGCAAACGGGCGTGCAGTGGAAGAACTTGGGCCTCATCGTGGTGGATGAGGAGCAGCGCTTCGGCGTGGAGCACAAGGAGCACATCAAGGCGCTCAAAGCCAGCGTGGATGTGCTCACCATGTCCGCGACACCGATTCCACGCACCTTGGAGATGTCCATGGCGGGCATCCGTGAAATGTCTACGATTTTGACGCCTCCGGAGGACCGTCACCCGGTCCTGACCTATGTGGGCGCGTATGAGGATAAGCAGGTGGCAGCGGCCATCCGCCGCGAGCTGCTGCGCGACGGCCAAGTTTTCTTCATCCACAACAAAGTCGCCGACATCGAAAAGAAGGCCCGCGAACTGCGGGACCTGGTGCCGGAGGCGCGCATCGTCGTCGCACACGGCCAGATGAACGAGGACGTGCTTGAACGCACCGTCCAAGGTTTCTGGGACCGCGAGTTCGACGTGTTGGTGTGTACAACCATCGTGGAGACCGGTCTGGATATCGCTAACGCGAATACACTCATCGTGGAAAACGCCCACCATATGGGTCTGTCCCAGCTACACCAGCTGCGCGGGCGCGTGGGCCGCTCCCGCGAGCGCGGCTACGCTTACTTCCTTTACCCGAAGGGCGCCACGCTGACGGAGACCTCCTATGACCGTCTGGCCACCATCGCCCAGAACAACGATCTGGGTGCGGGCATGGCCGTGGCCATGAAGGACCTTGAGATGCGCGGTGCCGGAAACGTTCTCGGTGCCGAGCAATCCGGCCACATCGCCGGCGTGGGCTTTGACCTCTATGTGCGCCTTGTCGGTGAGGCGGTGGAGACCTTCAAGGCGCTCGCGCGCGGGGAGACCCCCGTGGTCACTGACGAAGGGCCGAAGGAAATCCGCATTGACCTGCCGGTGGATGCCCATATCCCTGAGTCCTATATCAACTCCGAACGCCTGCGCCTGGAGGTTTACCGCAAGCTCGCGGCTTCCAAAGACAACGCTGATTTGGGGCACGTGGTGGAGGAAATGCAGGACCGCTACGGCCCCGTCCCGGAACCTGTGGAGCGCCTTCTCGCCGTGGCCCGCCTGCGCCACCAGGCCCGCCGGGCTGGGGTCAGCGACATCACGGTGCAGGGCACGCGTATCAAGGTCCACCCGGTGGAGCTGGCGGATTCGAAACAGGTACGCCTCAAGCGCCTTTACCCGGGGTCGAATTATCGTGCGGCGGCCAAGGCCATCCAGCTCAGCTTCCCCAAGGCAGGGCGGAATGTCACAGACCCCAAGCTGCGTGACATTGAGCTGCTGCAATGGGTGGCGGATTTCCTAGCGTCGATGTTTGAACTCGAGCACGTTGACGTCAGTGGTGCTAAGACTAAGAAAAACGTCATTAGCGTAGGAGAGAAGTAATGGACGCCGCGAACAACCGCATTGGATATCCTCGGGCGAATCAACGGATTGTCATGGTGGCGGTGTGGATGTTCGCGGCGTTGATCAGCATCCCCGTCTCGCTGGTCATAAAGTTCAGCGGTGAGAACGGCGGTTGGCTCACCTTCATGTTGGTGATGTTTGGGATTTTCCTGGTCGGCGTGTGGGTACTGCTTGGGCTGCTCCCGCTATTCATCCGCAGTGACTATGAGAGCAAGCTGGAATGGGCCTGGGTGTCGATGGTGCTGGTGTTCATCGGATTCATCCTGGGCAACGCCAACCTGCCGGATTTTGGAGACATCGGACCGGCCACCGTACCGACGTGGTGGTGTGGCAACGAGGAAGCGGCCGCGATCACCGGCGGCATCCTCCTCGTTATCAGCGGCATCGGCCACGTGATGTGGCTCGCAAGCTGCATCACGTACGCGGTGCTCTCGCACCGCTCAGCACCTGAGGTGTTCTAGAGAACGAGGCGCCCAGTGCCCAAGCCCCACACCGCGGCGACAGCGCCGACAATCACCAGCGCCACAACGCACCATTCGAAGGTGTTAAACACGCGCTCCTTCTTGTGCAAGCGTGTGGCCACGTAAGGGATCATGCTCGGGACCACAGCCAGCGCGCCAAGCAGCACGTAGACCGGGTCGGCGGCGTAAATGAGCCAGACGGAATAAATGAAGGCGACGAGGCCGATGTAGAGGTGGCGGCGGTTCTCGCGGCGGCTCACCTCCGGGCCAGACAAGTCGAAGCGCACCCCGGCGTGCGGGTGGGTTAGCCCCTTGCCGCGCACCGCCAAGAGCACCAGGTACAGCGAGGAGAAGATGTAGGGCAGCAGGTACATGATGGTGGCCAGCTGCACCATCGCGTTATAGGACGTCTCGTTGAGGAAGAAGACGATGACGAAGAGCTGAATCGTCAGCGTGGAGATCAGCTGCGCAACCCAGGGCGCGCCGGCGATGTTCACAGTGCCGATCTTGCGGGGGAGAAGACCATCGACAGCCATCATGACGATAGGTTCCGCGCACAGCATCTGCCAGGACACATAGGCGCCAAGCACGGAAAGGCACAGGCCCAGGGAGATGAGCGCGCCGCCCCATTCGCCGACCGCGGCGGTGAGCACGGAGGCCATCGAGTTATCCGGAAGCGCTGCGAGCTCTTCCTGGGTAAGGACGCCGAAGCTCAGCGTGGACACGGAGACCAGCAGTGCCAAGACGCTGATGAAGCCGATGACGGTGGCGCGGCCGACGTCGGCACGCGTGCGAGCCTGCTTGGAGTAGACCGAAGCGCCCTCCACGCCGATGAAGACCCACACGGTGAAGAGCATGATTCCCTGCACCTGCTCAAAGAGGGACTTATCAGAAGCCTTGCCCCAGATATCCAGGGTGAACTTGTCCCAGCTAAATCCCACGAAAGCGAGGATGACGATGAAGGCCAGGATGGGCACGATCTTGGCCACGGAGGTGACCATGTTCATGATGGCCGCCTGCTTAATACCGCGGGCCAGCACCGCAAAAATACCCCACGACAGCAAAGACACCGCAATGGCGGAAACCCAGCGGTGGTCGGCGTCAAAGAGGGGGACGTAGTGGCCGATGGTGTTGAAGAACAAGGTGGCGTAGCCCACCTGGGCCATCACGGAGCCCAGCCAGTAGCCCCAACCGGAGGTGAAGCCGATGAAATCACCTAAGCCGGCGCGGACATAGGAGTACACACCGGAGTCGAGGTGCGGCTTGCGGTGCGCCAGGATTTGGAAGACGAAGGCGACGGAGAGCATGCCCACGCCGGCGATGAGCCAGCCGATGAGCATGGCGCCCGGGCCGGCGACGGAGGCGATGTTTTGCGGGAGAGAGAAGATACCCGCGCCCACCGTGGAACCGATGATGAGCGCGACAAGCGTCCACAGCGTCACGGAGTGCGTGCGCGGCGATTCGGTGAGATTGGAAGTGGTCATTGGTTAAAAATACCCCTTAAGGCGGGCTTTTGTGCAACTGCAGCGAAAGCTCTTGGAGCCCGGGACCTATACTCGTTGCTTATGACTGTCCTGTTGTTAGATCCGCGCTGGCCCACCCTAATCCCTTTGGAGGCCGTTGGAAAACTGCAGGGACCTGTTGTTTTTACCGATGAAGTACCGGTGAAGGTGCGGTGGAATTTCGACCAGCTCCTGTGCGGTGAGGATCCGGCAGGCCACGGTGTTGTGGTGAGCACAGATCCGTCCCACCCGCAGGTGCGCGCGCTTATCGACGCCCACGCGGAGCTCATCCTTGCCCCCTCCCTGGAGGAGCCGATATGGCAGGCGCGCGAGGTGATGACGCGGGCCCGGCGCATCGGGGAGTGGGAACGCGATCAAACCCATGAGAGCTTGCTGCCGTATCTGGAGGAAGAGTCCGCGGAGTTCGCCGAGGCGGTGCGGGAGCGCGCCTCTGACGCCGAGCTGCTCAAGGAACTCGGTGATGTTTTCTTACAAGTCCTTTTCCATGCCGAGATAGCGGCGCGCCGCGGAGCTTTTAGCCTCGATGACGTCGCCATGTCCTTCGTCAACAAAATGCGCTCCCGCGCGCCCTACCTTTTTGACGGCACGGAGGACGTCGTGGAGGTAGAGGAGCAGGAGCGCCTGTGGGCCGAAGGCAAGGCCCGAGAGAAGGACTAGCCCTTCTGGATAATGGAGGACAGCAGGGGAGCGTAGTCGGTGAGTGTGGAGGACAGGCCAGTGCCGCCGGTGACGATGGTGTCTTCCTTAACGATCTTGCACTCGAGGGCGCGGTCAGCGGTCTGGCCGGAGTACTTCACAGCGGCGAGGGCCAGCGCGCCGAGATCCTCGGAGTTGCCCAGAGCCATGAGGTTCTTCGACAGCTGGTTGCGGGTGGTGTCCGGGCCGAGCAGCTCGCCCTCGGTCGCCTGATCCATCAGCGTCAGGGTGCTGCGGAGGGTGTTGCAGTCAGCATTCTGGATGCCTTGGGAAAGGAAGCCGCCCAACTCCTCGAGGGATGCGGCGGACGCGGTGGCGGGCACGACAGCACCCAGGGTGACAACAGCGGCAGCGGTGGCAGCGATACGGCGGATGAACATGGAACTCCTTGAGATTGAAGAAAGGGCGTTGAAAGAACGTGCAGGACCGGCGTAGGCGCGGCGGACCGTTCATCGGTGCAGTGTAGCGCACAATGTTACGCATGGGAATACTTTGACATAATTACTCAAAATATTTTTGCTTAGCTAGGTTCCTTTCGTCGCCAAGCGGCGCCCTCTGTGTCGGTCTAACCCACACGTGAAACCGTCTGTAGTATTCACCTTTATGACACAGGGGCTACGGAGGATTGGGGGCTGTGGCCTCGGCATTGTCTTGGCCATCATTCTGATCATTTCCCTGGTGGCGTGGAGTCTTTCCTTCCTTGATAAGCCTTCCCCGTTCCGGCAGCTGTCCCCCGTTCCGGAGGATCTTCCACCCGTCGGTGGGGCAGAGGTGCCCAATATTGATGTCGAAGCGCCAGGGCGCACCGCGGACAAGTTGACGTGGTGGTCTGATCAGCTTGCCGACGCCACCAGCATCCCCGCCCAAGCTTTGCGGGCCTATGGCAACGCCGAATTGATCGCGCGGCAGTCGTGGCCGAACTGCAATCTGCGCTGGAATACCCTCGCCGGGATTGGCTGGGTGGAAACCCGTCACGGGACCTATAACGGCAATATATTCCACCGTTCTTCACTCGATGAGAACGGTCACCCCGAGCCGCCCATCGTGGGTATCCCTCTCGACGGTACGAACAACACCACCCACGTTCCGGACAGCGATGGCGGCGTGTTTGATGGCGATACTGAGTTTGATCGGGCGGTAGGCCCCATGCAATTCATCCCGTCTTCGTGGGAGCATTTTGGTCGCGACGCCAACGGTGATGGCGTAGCCGATCCAAATCAAATCGATGATGCCGCGCTGGGCGCTGCCGCCTTGTTGTGTTTCGGCGATAGAGACCTTTCGACGCCGGAAGGCTGGCGCTCAGCCATCCTCAATTACAACCAATCCGAGGATTACCTGCGTAAAGTGGCCGCTGCGGCGAATTCCTATGCCATCGAACAGCCTGCGACGTCCTAGCGCCTTTCTAGATCTTTATCACGTTGTCCGTTTCCGCCCGACACGTTCCGAAGTTTTCTGGAACAATTGGCTGCAGGTGGTTTGGGAGCCCTTCCCAGAACACGAACCCAAGATCAATTTGGCTCTATAGGAGTGAAAGCAGCATGGCTGACATCATCCACGTAATGGCACGCGAAATTCTTGATTCCCGCGGTAACCCCACCGTCGAGGCTGAAGTATTCCTCGACGATGGAGCACGCGGTGTGGTCGGCGTTCCGTCTGGCGCTTCCACCGGTGTTCACGAGGCTCACGAGTTGCGTGACGGTGGTGACCGCTACTTGGGCAAGGGTGTTCTCAAGGCAGTTGAGAACGTCAACGAAGAAATCGCTGATGAGCTTGCCGGCTTTGAGGCCGATGACCAGCGCCTGATCGACCAGGCCCTCATCAAGTTGGACGGCACTGATAACAAGTCCCGCCTCGGCGCCAACGCCATCCTGGGCGTCTCCATTGCCGCTGCCAAGGCTGCTGCCGAGTCTGCTGGCCTGCCGCTCTACCGCTACGTCGGTGGCCCGAACGCTCACGTCCTGCCCGTTCCGATGATGAACATTCTCAACGGTGGCTCCCACGCTGACTCCGGCGTGGATGTCCAGGAGTTCATGATTGCTCCGATCGGCGCGGAGTCCTTCTCCGAGGCGCTGCGCCAGGGTACTGAGGTCTACCACGCCCTCAAGAACGTCATCAAGGACAAGGGACTGTCCACCGGTCTGGGCGACGAGGGCGGCTTCGCTCCGTCCGTCGAGTCCACCAAGGCTGCACTCGACCTCATCGTTGACGCAATCAAGAAGGCCGGTCTGAAGCCGGGCGAGGACATTGCTCTGGCACTCGACGTTGCTTCCTCCGAGTTCTTTAAGGATGGCAAGTACCACTTCGAGGGCGGCGAGCACACCGCTGAGGAGATGGCCAAGGTCTACGAGGATCTCGTTGCCAACTACCCGATCGTCTCCATCGAGGACCCGCTGCAGGAAGATGACTGGGAGGGCTACACCAAGCTCACCGCAGCCATCGGTGACAAGGTCCAGATCGTGGGCGATGACTTCTTCGTCACCAACCCGGCCCGCCTCCAGGAGGGCATCGAGAAGAAGGCAGCCAACGCACTGCTGGTGAAGGTTAACCAGATCGGCACCCTGACCGAGACCTTCGACGCCGTCGAGCTGGCTCACCGCAACGGCTACCGCACCATGATGTCCCACCGTTCCGGCGAGACCGAGGACACCACCATTGCTGACCTCGCGGTTGCCCTCAACTGCGGCCAGATCAAGACCGGTGCCCCGGCACGTTCTGAGCGCGTGGCCAAGTACAACCAGCTGCTGCGCATCGAGCAGGAGCTCAGCGACGCAGCCGTCTACGCCGGCCGCTCCGCATTCCCGCGCTTCCAGGGCTAGTTTCTAGGAGTAGCCGGGAACCGGCCACTCGCTGAGATAGCGTCTAAGCGAAAGGTGTCACAGGAAACTGTGGCACCTTTTTTCGTCGGGGTGGCCTCCATAGCGCTGTGACGCATGTTATTTCTGAGACACGACGCGCGCCGCGCACCACCTGGGCTGTAGCGGGATACAATGACTTCCCGATGGCACGCACTACTTCTTCCCGCACGAAGCGCCGGAACACCGTTCCGGTCCACACGCGTGCCCGCGACGCGCAGCGCACCAAGCCGAAGAAGAGCCCGGCCCAGCCTAAGGGGCTCGACATTCTGGGTGTGGGCGTCATTATCGCCGTCGTGCTCGTAGTCCTCTTAACCATTGCCGTTCCGCTGCGCAATTACTACCACGGCCAGTCGGAGATAGCGCGCCTGGAAAGCTCCATCGCCGCCAAGCAGGAGCAGAAGGAAAACCTCCTCACCGAGATTGATAAATACCGTTCGGAGGAATACGTCAAACAAGAAGCGCGCCGCCGCTTCGGTGTGATGGATGAAGGAGAAACCGCGTTCCGCATCATGGATCCGCGGATGGACTCAGGCGATACGGTGACCTCGGAACGCCGCGAGGACGTCGACGAGCGAGCGTGGTACACGGTGCTGTGGGATTCGGTGTCACAGGATGCTGAGACCCCACCGGACACTGAAACCCCACCGGAAGCGGAGAACCCGCCGGAAGACTTAGTCGAAGCTCCTGCTGAATAGGACGCACCCGCGCCTCCGTGTCACAATGGTTCCTATGACCGTGACCGATGCTGATATTGAAGTCGTCCGCGAACAATTGGGCCGCACCCCGCGCGGCGTCGTGGACATTGCTTACCGCACCCCCGACGGAGCTCCTGCTGTGATTAAGACGGCGCCTAAGCTTCCCGACGGCACTCCGTTTCCTACCCTCTATTACCTCACCGATCCGCGCCTGACCGCTGAGGCATCGCGCCTTGAAGTTGCCCACGTCATGAAATGGATGGAGCAGCGTCTCGCGGCGGATGAGGACTTGCAGAAGGACTACCAGGCAGCGCACGAACACTACCTGGAAACCCGCAATGCCATGGAGGACTTGGGCACTGATTTTTCCGGTGGCGGCATGCCTGAGCGCGTTAAGTGCCTCCACGTGCTTATTGCTTATGCCTTGGCAGAAGGCCCGGGCCGGGTGCGCTTTGGCACCGAGGCCGTCGCGATGGCTGCAGAACACGGTAAACTCCGGGGAAGCGCCATCCCGGAGGATTGGCCCACCGTGGGGGACCTGGGCATTGATATGACCCAGTTTGATTTTTCTAACGCCGGTTAAGAGAAAGGCTAGCCTTATGACTCGCGTCGCTGCTGTCGACTGCGGAACCAACTCCATCCGCCTGCTCATCAGTGAGATCCAAGAGGATGGCAAGATTCGGGATATCTCCCGCACGATGGAGATCGTCCGCCTCGGACAAGGCGTCGACGCCACCGGTGAATTCGAGCCAGAGGCACTCGCGCGGACTCGTGCAGCCCTCGAAGAATACGTCAAGCAGATGAAATTTGAGAAGGTTGAGCGCGTGCGGATGGTGGCAACCTCGGCAACGCGTGATGCCAAAAACCACCGCGAGTTCTTCGATATGACCGAGGAGCTTCTTGGTCAGGTCCAGCCGGGTGCCCGCGCGGAGATCATTTCCGGGGAGGAGGAAGCACTGCTGTCCTTCACCGGTGCGGTGGGGGACCTGCGCTCTGAGAAGGGGCCCTACTGTGTCATCGACTTGGGCGGCGGTTCGACGGAGTTCGTCGTTGGGACAATCGACGGCGAGATTCTCGGCTCCCACTCTGCGCAGATGGGGTGCGTGCGACTCACTGAGCGCATGATGCGCAACGATCCGCCTACCGAAGCAGAGATTGAGATCGCTACTGATTACGTCGCTGAACGCATGGCTGAAGTGGAAAAGATCGTGCCCATCGACAAGGCCCAAACCTTCGTCGGCTGTGCCGGTACCTTCACGACGCTCTCGGCGTTGGCGCAGGGCATGGAACGCTACGATGCTGACTCCATCCACGGATCCGAGCTGCGCTTCGACGCGCTGCGGGTGCTCACCCGACAGATGATCGGTTTGTCCTCGGACGTGAGGGCCCTCAACCCCGTCATTCACCCGGGCCGCGCCGATGTCATCGGCGGCGGCTGCGTGGCCGTGGAGGGCATCATGACGATGATTGAGCGCAACAGTGATGCCCGTTCCTTCTTCATCAGTGAGAAGGACATCCTCGATGGCATCATTAGCGGCCTTGTCGCAAACTAAGCGAACTAGGCCGGTACCGTCCCGCGGACCGGCACAGTTCTACGGTTGCCGACCCTATTTTCGGCATGTGTCCACCCGTGCCCTAAGATAAGTGGGCACGGTTTGGCCCCCATAGCCCAATCGGCAGAGGCAGTCGACTTAAAATCGATTCAGTGTGGGTTCGAGTCCCACTGGGGGCACTCTGTGAAGTCTCGAGACATCGTTCCGGTCGGTGTCTTGAGATTCTTCATTTTAGTTGCCTCGCTGGGGTTGAGTTCGTTGTCTTTCTTCTTGTGGTAGCTCTTCTCATCAGTGAGCGTGTAGGCGGCGATTTGTGTGCCCCAGGGGCGGTTATCTGGCCCTTCCGGTTTTAGAGTGCGTTGATTTTG